>JBEKRA010000176.1:0-5332 GCA_049519195.1 Verrucomicrobiota bacterium | reverse complement strand
GACCGCGCGGCTGTCCACGCCGTTTCAAAATGGCTTTCGTCAAACGGCTGGACGGTCGTGACGAGTGAACTCGGCTACGTGCCAAAACAATTTCCCGAACTCACCGACGCCCAGCGCGCCGAAGTGGGCGAATTTCTGCAAACGCTCGATGACCACGACGACGTGCATCGGGTCTGGGCTGCGGTGAAATAACCTGGGAGCGCCGGCATCCCGCCGGCGAGCGCCCATGCAACACGCCGGCGAGACGCCAGCGCTCCCAGGGAAAATTATTCCTCGCCGCTGTTTCCATTTTTGCGCTCCCAGCGGCGCGGCGCACGTTCGGGCAGGCTCGCGTCCACCTTCGCGTAATAAGTCTCCTCGCCGAACCGCGCGTCGGCCTCCTGCTGCAATTCCAGCGACGGCTCGACGTTGAACCGCTCGCTGGTGTCCACGAAGACGACCCCGCCGCCGGGCTGCATGAAGCACAGTAGCAGCGGGCATTTGCCCGGATGCGCCGCGACCAGTTCGCGCACGGCGTCCAGATGCTCCGGCTTCAAATGCGCCGTGTGCAGCCGCAGATGCACCTGCTTCGTGAACCGTTTCGGCGCGTCCTCCAGCGGCAGGATTTCCTGCGGGAAAATTTTCGGGCGCTCGTCGCCGGTGTTGACCTCGCCAACGACAAGGATCGCCTTGTTCGGCTTCAGCAGCTCGCGGTATTTGTCGTAGTTCTCGTTCATGCAAAGGATTTGCACCGAGCCTTCCAAATCCTCCAGCGTGACCATCGAATACGGCTTGCCGGATTTTTTGGAAACGCCGTTTTGCACCACCGCGATGAGGCCGCCGATGCGCGTGAGCGAACGGTTCGGCAGTTCCGCCAGCTTGGCGGTGTTTGCCAGCGCGTATTTTTCCAGAATCGGCGCGAACGGCGTCAGCGGATGCCCGGTCACGTAAAAGCCGAGCAGTTCCTTTTCGTGCGCGAGCAATTCGTGCTGCGGCCATTCGGGCAGGTTGCTGATGCTCTCCGGCATGGGCGGCACCTTGTCCTCCAGCGCCCCAAAGAGCGAGCTTTGCCCTTTTTGCTTGTCGGAAAGAATGCTCGCCGCGCGGGCCAGCGTCCGCTCGATTTGCGCGAACAGCGTCGCGCGCGTCTGGCCGAGACAATCGCACGCGCCGGTTTTGATGAGCGATTCAAGGGTTTTCCGCCCCAGCGACCGCCCGTCCACGCGCTCGCACAGTTCGGAGAGCGTCTTGAATTTCCCGCTTTCAGTTCGAGCCTTCAAAATCGCCTCGACCGCGGCTTCCCCAACGCCCTTGATCGCGGCGAGACCGAAGCGGATGGGTGCCAGTGGCACAGGCTTCCAGCCTGTGTCTTCCTTGGTGTCCGACGGACTGGAAGCCTGTGCCACGTCTTGTCCTCCCCAACCAGTGCCCAGCTTGAATTCGCCTTGTTGCAGTTTGGCCTTGACTGGATTTTCGTGAATGTAGCGTTGAAAACGCTCCAGTTGATGCCCGTCTCGAACAATATGGTCGAATGACTCGTCCTGCCAGAATGAACCTCTCCGGCCCAACATTTTGTTGGCCTCATTAGCCGTGAAAGATTTCCAAGAATGAAGTATGTCGGAAAGCTTGTGCTCCATGACGGGACGAACCAAAACATGAACGTGATTCGGCATCACAACATAGCTGCCGAGCAAATAGCGCTCGCCGTCGAAATGGCGCAGCGCGGTTTCAACCAGTTCAGACACTTTGGAATTTCGCAGCCAACACTCGCCGTGCCCCTGATCCAAATGCGAATCAAGTTGTTCCCGCAACTTCCCGGCAAGTTGTTCCGCTTCGGCTGGTGGAGCAGGCTTCCAGCCTGCTTCTTCCTTTGCGGCACCCGACAGGCTGGAAGCCTGTTCCACTAAATTCTTTGTCCCGCGCAAAGCCTCGTCCCGCTCTTGTTTCCACCGTTCATAAACTTCTTTTGGCAACGAATCCGCAAGACGGAAGGTGACAAAATACGTCGTTCCTTCCTGCTGCCAATGCGGCAGGCAACGGCTGGTGACGCCGGCCGGACGAGATTTGTCAAATGGGACGAACGGTAGTGGAGCAGGCATCTTGCCTGCCTTTTCCTTTGCGGCAACTGACAGGCTGGAAGCCTGTCCCACTATTCCCGGCGCAAAATACATCCGGCTCTCGTTCACGTCAGGGCCAAGCACTTCAATGCCGAACGCGCGCGCCTCGGCGATGTATTGCGCGAGCTTGGCGGTGTCGGCCATGTCGTTGGTCATCATCGCGCAGAAAAATTCCACCGGATGATTCGCCTTCAGGTAGGCGGTTTGATACGCGACGATGGCGTAGGCGGCGGCGTGCGACTTGTTGAAGCCGTAACCGGCGAATTTTTCAAGCAAGTCGAAAACCTGGTTCGCTTTTGCGGAGGGGATTTTGTTTTTTTCAGCGCAGCCCTTGACGAATTTCTCGCGCTGCTTCTGCATTTCCCCGACGTTTTTCTTGCCCATCGCGCGCCGCAAAATGTCCGCCGCGCCGAGCGTGAAGCCGGCCAGAATCTGCGCGGCCTGCATCACCTGCTCCTGATAAATCAAGATGCCGTAGGTCTCGCGCGCAATCGGTTCGAGCAGCGGATGCTCGTATTTGATTTCCATCTCGCCGTGGCGGCGGCGGATGAAATCGGGAATCAGCTCCATCGGGCCGGGCCGGTAGAGCGCGATGAGCGCGGTGATGTGCTCGATGGAACTGATTTGAAACTTGCGGCACAGGTCGCGCATCCCGCCGGATTCCAACTGGAAAACGCCCAGCGTCTCCGCCTTGTTCAGCAAATCGTAGGTCTTCGCGTCGTCGAGCGGCAGATGGTCAATGTCAATTTCAGTTCCCCGCGTGCGCCGGACCATTTCGCAGGTGTTGCGGATGACGGTCAGCGTTTTCAGGCCGAGAAAATCCATCTTCAGCAGGCCAAGCTCGCCGACCGGGCCCATCGGGTATTGCGTCACGAGCGAACCGTCCTCGTCCTGCTTGAGCGGCAGCAGATTCACGAGCGGCTGGTCGCCGATGACGACGCCGGCGGCATGGACGCTCGCGTTGCGCGTGATGTCCTCGAGAATCAACGCCGTGTCAACCAGCTCACGCGTCAAATCCTCGTTCTCGTAGGCCTCCTTGAATTCCGGCGACTGCTTGAGCGCCTTCGTCAAATCCATTTTCAAATCGAACGGGATCATTTTGGCGAGCCGGTCGCCCTCGCCGTAGCTCAAGCCCATCACGCGCGCGACGTCGCGCACCACCGACTTGGCGCCCATCGTGCCGAACGTGATGATTTGCGCAACGGAATCCCTGCCGTATTTTTCGGAAACGTATTTGATCACGTCCGCGCGCCGGTCGTCGGCGAAATCAATGTCAATGTCCGGCGGATTGACGCGCTCGG
The DNA here is from genome assembly GCA_049519195.1 of Verrucomicrobiota bacterium. GTDB lineage: Bacteria > Verrucomicrobiota > Verrucomicrobiia > Limisphaerales > UBA11358 > UBA11358. The sequence continues at coordinate 1,935 of JBEKRA010000176.1, read as the reverse complement.
GATTCAAAAATCGCTCGAACAGCAGGCCGTAGCGGATGGGGTCAACGTTGGAAATCTCCAGCAAATAGGTGACAATCGAACCGGCGGCGCTGCCGCGCGCCACGCACGCGATGCCGTGCTCGTGTCCGTAGCGGATGAAATCGCCCACAATCAGGAAGTAACTCACGAAGCCGGTTTTTTCGATCACCTTGAGTTCGAGTTGCAGGCGGTCCATGACCGCCTTGACTGCGGTGGCGACGTCGGGTTCATTCGGTGTAGGACAGGCGTCGCGCCTGTCTCCATTCTTAATTTCAGTTTGAGACAGGCGCGACGCCTGTCCTACGGAATAAGTCGGCAGCAATTTCGGATCGTCAATTTTCTCGACTACGAACTTTTCACCTTCCGCCCGCGCGTGGATGCCGTAACGCTTCTGCAACCCCTCGGCGAGCAGCTTGCACAAGTAACCCTCGCGCGTGAAATGTTCCGGCGGATGAAAAACCGGGAAATGCAGCCTGCCGAACTCGATTTCCAAATTGCATTCCTCGGCAACTTCGAGCGTGTTCTTCACCGCCTCCGGCACCTCGGCGAACCGCGCCTTCATTTCCTCCGCCGACCGCAGGTAAAATTGCTCCGTCTCGTAGCGCATCCGCTTGGTGTCGGCGAGCTGCGACTGCGTGCCGATGCAAATCAGGCAGTCATGCGCGTGCGAATGGCTTTTCTCGATGTAATGGACGTCATTCGTCGCGATGAGCTTCAGGCCGAAATCCTTCGCCCATTTGATCAAGTGGCGATTGACCTTCGCCTGCTCCGCGATGCCGTGGTTTTGCAGTTCGAGAAAAAAATTGTCCGCGCCGAGCGTCTGCTTGAACCAGTCCACCACGTCCCGCGCCTTGTCCAACTGGTCTTTGGTGATCAAATCGGGAATCTCGCTGGCGAGGCAGCCGGACATCGCAATCAACCCTTCACGGTATTTCGCCAGGATTTCCTTGTCAATGCGCGGCTTGTAATAATAGCCCTCCAGATGCGCGGCGGTCGTCAGCTTGATGAGATTTTTGTAGCCGGTCTCGTCCTTCGCGAGCAGGCCGAGATGATGATAAACGTCGCGTCCACCGCCGGCGCTGCCGGTTTTCTTTTCCAGCCGGCTGCCCGGCGCGACATACACCTCGCAACCGATGATGGGCTTGATGCCCTTTTCGCGCGCGGCCTTGTAAAAATCAATCGCGCCATACATCGCGCCGTGGTCGGTGATGGCGAGCGCGGGGAATTTCAGTTCATGCGCCTTGTCCACCAGCCGGTCCAGCCGGCAGGCACCATCAAGCAACGAATACTCGGTGTGCAGATGAAGATGAACAAAATCGGAGTGTGTCATTATTTCACCTCGAAATAATTGATACTATTACTGATCTGCCTTGTCTTCAACAAACGCTTTCTTTTGTTCGTCTAAACGCCAGATATTTCTTTCAGTGACAGAGACTTCGACAACGTAAAACCAAGTTGGTCGTTTCCAATCGAAATCGTCCTTTAATCGCTCTTTGGCTTCTTCGACTGATTTCTGCATACGCTCTGCGAGCTTTGCCAGTCGTCCACCTCGGGCGCACCCTTTTTCGCGTAGCACGAAGTTTAAAGAAATGGATGTTTTGAAAGGAAGCTGACAGTCCAATAACTTTACAAGGTCAAACACAATCTCCTCGTCAGACCATCCATACTTAAGCGAAAATTCAATTCCAATCACAGGCTTCTCATACTCACCGATTGCGAAGTCAATGAACCCCGCCCTGCCTGGAGAATCGCGAGGAACGGGTCGGTATTTCTTGCCCACCTTCTTGTATTTCCGATAAAGCAAACCGATTCCATTTTTCCAAGTTGGCCATTCAGGGTGAAGTTGATCTCTTTGGGAGTCCGCGCTGCAAGGAACACACGAGGTCCCCGCATCTTGAACGACGTGCGAAAAAATGT
>JBEKRA010000175.1:0-5366 GCA_049519195.1 Verrucomicrobiota bacterium | reverse complement strand
GTGACGACCGACCCGGAACTGGCGCGGCATCCGTTGCTGCTGCTGGACGTGGGCGGCGGCAGCACGGAATTCATCGTGGGCGGCGGAAAAAAACATTTTGCGCAGAGCTTTCCGCTCGGCACGGTGCGGCTGATGGAACAATTCCCGCACAGCGACCCGCCGACGCGCGGGGAGTTCAACTCCTGCCGCGACTGGCTGAAAAAATTTCTGCTTGCCGAAGTCCGGCCGCAGCTTGAACCCGCGCTGAAAAATGAATCCGGCGAAATGTGGCTGGTCGGCACCGGCGGCACGACAAGCATCCTGGCGCGCATGGAAAACAAGCTGGACCGCTTCGACCGCGAAAAGATCGAGCGGACGGTTCTGGATTTTGACCAAATCGTCGCACACCGGAAAAAGCTCTGGGGCCTGCCGCTGGCCGGGCGCAAGGAAATCGCCGGCATGCCCAAGCTGCGCGCGGACGTGATTTTGACGGGCGTGCTGATTTACGAAATGGTGATGGAGGAATTTTGCTTCAAGCAGCTTCATGTCAGCACGCGCGGCCTGCGCTTTGCGGCGGCGATGGAATGAAGGATTTACGAATTACGATTTGCGATTGCTCCCAATATTCGAGAGTTGGCGGGGTGTTAACAAGACCCGTCGGCAAAGTGTGCAAATTTTGACATGCGCCCTTCGCCTGGAATGCAGGGGGCGCAGACCCGGGAGCGCCGCCGTCCAGGCGGCGAGTTGGTGTTGGAGTTCACGCTTTTGCACACTTCCGGAAACAAGCTAAAGCTTGAACTCCAACACGCCGGCGAGACGCCGGCGCTCCCAGGCCGGCTGAACCGCTCCGGAACTGTTGCTTTTCGCGCTTGTTCGCCTCCTCCTCGCCGCCGTCCTCGTCCTCGCAATCGAACCCAAAAAAATCCGGGGACGAGGACGAGGACGGGCGCGAGGAGGATTTCAATTTGCAACTTTCGCCCTCCGGCGGTTTTAGATACAAGTAGTCATGCCGCAATTTTCCTACAAGGCGCGCCGCCGCAGCGGCGAACTGGTCGAGGGCGTTCTGGAAGTGGCCGACCGTCCGGCAGCCGTGGCGCAAATCGAGCGCCTCGGCCTGTTCCCCATTGCCGTGGACACGAGCAAAGGCGCGCCGGCCGCCGGCAAGAGCGCGAACAAGGCATTCGACCTGCGGTCGTTCCTGCCGCCGACGTTGCGCGCGCATTTCGAGCAGCAGCGCAAGCCGAGTTTGCAGGAGCTGGCCACGTTCACGCAGCAGCTCGCCAACCTGCTTCAGGCCGGCATGCCGCTGTCCACCGCGCTCAACAGCATGACGTATCTGGAGACGAAAGGCATCCCGTCGGACGTGAGCCGGCAGCTCAAGCAGGAGGTGAGCGAGGGCCGGGGTTTGTCCGACGCCATGGCCAAGCAGCCGCGCGTGTTTTCGGATTTATACGTCAACATGGTGAAGGCGGGCGAGCAGAGCGGAGCGCTGGTGGACGTGCTGCGGCGCATGGCCGACCATTTCGAGAAATTTGCCCAGGTGCAGGCCAAGTTCACCTCGGCGCTGATTTACCCGGCGCTGGTGTGCTGCGTGGGCGTGGGCATGATCATCTTCTTCCTCACGGTGATGCTGCCGAAATTCATGTCGCTCTTCGGCGACATGGGGTTCAACCGGCTGCCGATGATGACGGTGATCCTGATCAACATCAGCACCACCTTCAAACATTACTGGTGGCTGATGGCTGGGTTTGTTCTCCTGGCGGTGATTTTGTTCAAGCGGTTTCAGGCGACAACGACGGGGCGGCGCAAGATTGACGAATTGAAGATGAAGGCGCCGCTGCTGGGCCGCGTGATTTGCCTGAACCTTTACGGCCAGTTCGCGCGGACGCTCTGCACGCTCCTCCAAAACGGCGTGCCCATGCTCACCGCGCTCAAAATCACCGAGCAGGTCATCCCCAACTCCATCATCAAGGAGGCCACGGCCCGGACGCGCGACGCGGTGACGGACGGCAAATCGCTCGCGCAACCGCTGGCCGCCAGCAAGGTCTTTCCGCGGCTGATGGTGGACCTGGTGAAAATCGGCGAGGAAACCGGCAACGTGGCCGACGCGCTGAACAACGTGGCGCAGACGTATGAAAACGAGTTGAACATCGCACTGCGCGTGGCGATGAACCTCATCGAACCGGTGCTTATCATCGGCATGGCCGCCGGGGTCGGCTTCCTGCTGGTTGCAGTGCTGGGCGCGATGTTCTCGATGATCTCCAGCATCGGCACCGGAATGGGGGGACAGTGAATTTACGATTTGCGATTTACGATTTGCGATTTGCCAGGGCCACGAAAGCCGCGCCGTGTTTTTCTTCAATCGCAAATCGCAAATCATCAATCACAAATGGTTTCACGCTAATCGAACTCATGATGGTTGTCGCCATCATCGGCCTGATGATGGCCACGGCCGTGCCGGCCATCCTGTCGGTGTCCCGCGAGGCGCCATTGCGCAAGGCGGTCAACGACGTGGTGGAGATTTGCAGCCGCGCGCGGTCGCAGGCGATTTTGCAGGAGAAGACGATGACAGTGGTTTTTCGCCCGCGCGCCCGCGAGGTGTCCTTGAGCGGCGGCGGGGCCGCGTCCGGGCCGGCAACGCGCGCGGGCCGCGCGGCGGTGAACGCGGCGACAATTGACCACAGCGTCGCGATCGAGGGGCTGGGCATCTACAACTTGGATTACACCGACTCGAACGGCGAGGCGTTCGTGCATTTTTTCGCCAACGGCACGAGCGATGAAATGACGCTGGTGTTAAGCTCCAACGGCGAATACCGGAAAATCACGCTCGAGGAAACCACGGCGCTGGTGTCCGTCGGAAACGTGCGATGAGGATTCAATCTGCAAAAAAATCAATCCAGGCGGGGCGCGTCACTCCATGCGCGCCGGGCGGTGGGAACCATTCAACATCCAATGGCGCGGGTGGAACGGGCGTCGCGCCGAATTTCGTCGCGAGAGATGGATGGCTGACGGATGGACGAGGGGAAGGCAGCCGTTCGCCCGCAAACGGTTTCGGGCGCGACGCCCGAAACCACAGGCCGGAGGCCCGTGCCGCCCATTTTTCATTGAATGTTGAGCGTTCGATGTTGGATGTTGGATGTTCCCGGAGTTCAGGGAGCGGTTTCACGCTGCTGGAGGTGATGTTCGCGGTCGTCGCGTTTTGCACGGCAACGTTTGCGATTCTGGCTCTGGTTTCGCAGTCGCTCGACACCGCGCGGCGCTTGCAGCGGCCGATGGTGGACGCCGGCCTGGTCGCGTCGCAACTTTCGCTGACCAACAAACTCGTCGAGGGCGTGTCGTCGGGCGACCTCTGCGAATTGCTCGGCGACGCCTACAAGGGCTACACGTGGGAGTATGCCGTTGATGAGGCGCAGACGAACAAATTGTTTCAAGTGGTCATCGCCCTCCAAAGCAATCAGGGCGGCAAGCCCGTCGTCTCGAAAATGACCGTCCTGTTTTACCGTCCCGATTCGCCGGCGGGCAGCCTCGACGGGGGGCTGGGTTTCAAATGAACTGCAAAGAAAAATTTCGGAGCGCGGAATGCGGAGTGCAGAGTAATTCCAGGGGAAAATCCGCGCATCGTTCTTTATTTCGCATTCCGCGTTCCACATCCCGCAATTCCACGGCCTTCACGCTGGTTGAAGTAATGGTCGCCATCACAATTTTCAGTTTGGTGCTGACGGCCATTTACTCATCCTGGAATCTCATCTTGCGCGCGTCCCGGGTCAGCCAGACGGCGGCGGCGCAGGTGCAGCGCCAGCGCGTCGCCATCCACACCATTGAGGACGATCTGACGTGCGTCCAGTCGTTCCAAGCGGACATGAAGTATTACAGCTTCATCGTGAGCGAGGACCCGCCGGAGCTGGATTTTACGGCGCGGCTGCCCGGCCATTCTCTGCGCGAAGGGAAATTCGAGGGTTTCAATGTGCGGCGGTTGAGGTTCACCGTCGAGCCGCCGCCCAATCCCGGAAATGTTTTGTCGGTGGACAGTTCGGAAAAGGACCTGGTGCTGCGGCAGACGCCGATTCTGCTGGACACGGACACGGACGAACAACAGAACCCGCTCGTGCTCGCGCGCTACGTGCAGACGTTCAAGGTCGAATGCTGGGACACCAACCAGTCGGAATGGGTGACGGAATGGGACAACACCAATTCCATCCCGCCGCTGATCCGCGTCAAACTCGTGCTCGGCGGCAACAACAATCAGTTTGGCAGCGCCGCGCCGACGCTGTCCGTCACCCGCGTCATCGCCGTGCCGTCGCAAACTCTACCGGCGGCCGTCCAGACGGGCGGCGGCGGTCCGGCCGGCAGTCCGGGCGGTCCGGGAATCATCCTCAAAAAATGAAAATTTCCATCCGCCACCAATCCGACGGCATCGCGCTCCTCATCGTGATGTGCGCGATTTTTGTGCTGTCCATCATGGCGGCGGGGCTGGCGTTTTCGATGAAGGTCGAGAGCACGCTGGCGCAGAGGACCGACACCAACCAGCGCCTGGTCTGGCTCGGTCGTTCCGGCGTGGAGTATTGCCGGTGGGTCCTTGCGCAGGAAAAGTGCCCGTATGATTCCCTGAACCAGCAGTGGGCCGGAGGCCCCGGGTCGGAGTGTGATAATACGAATATGGCATTCGCAAACTCCGTTGAATTGGGGGACGGCTCCTTCACCTGGAAGATCACCGACCTCGAACGTTTCGCGAACATCAACTTCCCCACCGACCAATTCATCAGGCAGGCGCTCACGCTCATGGGCGTGGACGCCGGTGAAATTTCCATCGTGTCCGATTCCATCCGGGACTGGGTGCAAAGGGGCGACATGCCGCGCATTGCCGGCGCGAAGGATGAATATTACCTGGGGCTGAACCCGCCTTACAACTGCAAGGAGGCGCCGATGGACGACCTGTCGGAACTGCTGCTCGTCAAGGGCATCTGGGACCACCCTGAAATCTACTGGGGCGGCGCCGCGTCGAACCATTCCGGTCCGTCCTTCCAGCACCACCTGGGTTTCGGAAACGCGGGCGAGGCGCCGAATTATCCATTCGGGCTGGTGGACCTGTTCACGCCCTTTTCCTCCGGCCGCGTCAACATCAACACCGCCGACAAAAATGTCCTGCAAATGATTCTGATGACCACTGGCATGGATGTCGGCGCGGCTGGAACCGCGGCCGATGACATCATCAAATGGCGCTCCGGCCCCGACGGCGCGGATGGAACTTCAGACGACCTGCCGTTTCAAAACGTCAACCAACTCACCGCCGTCGGCGTCAATCCCGCGGTAGTAGCCCGGATCGGCGGCATCGCCGACGTGCGCAGCGCCACGTTCAAAGTCACCGTCACCGCGCAAATCGGCAATTA
>JBEKRA010000174.1:0-5388 GCA_049519195.1 Verrucomicrobiota bacterium | reverse complement strand
ATCGACACGAAGAATGTTAAAAAGTTTCCGCCAGGCGTTTTGCGGAACCATCACTTTGGCAACAACCTCATTATCTTTTGTAACGCCTTTTCCACTTCGGTCGAGAATACGAATGATTGCGTCGCAGTCGTCATCTGAAATCATTTCGTTTCCGTGAGCGAGCACCCGTTCTAACCAGAACTGCCTGAAATTAGCACTCTGCGTTTGCCAAACCCTGTCCTTGACAACCGAATCATAGCTTTGGACAAATTTAGAAACGAGTTCTTGCACCAGGCTTTTATTCATAGTTGATTGGCACGTTACTAACCCAGCAACGGAAAAACAAAATCATTTTTGAATTTCTATTTACCAATCAGTATCCTTGTAATCCTTCAGAAATTGTCCCAGACGCGCGTGCCAGTGTTGAAGCCTGAAATAATCGGATTTCACGCCGTTGCCAGATTGTCTTCAAGCATTTTCGAGCGCGCTGAATTTTCAGTCGCGTCAGTCGCGGAGGCGTTCTCCAGAATCTTGATCGGCTCGTAAAAGGTGTTGCGCTGGACGGGCGTGCGGCCGGCTTCGCGGATGGCCTTGAGCATGGCCGCCTCGGTCTGCAATTGCGGCGAGGTCGCGCCTGCCATGTGGAAGATGTGTTCCTCGATGATGGTGCCGTGCAAATCGTCCGCGCCGTAGCTCAACGCCACCTGCGCCAGCTTCAGCCCGAGGCCCACCCAGTAGGCGGTGATGTGCGGGAAGTTGTCGAGGTAGATGCGGCTCACGGCGATGGTGCGCAGCGAATCGAACCCGGTCGGCGGATGCTTCACCGGGATGTCGTTGTCCTCCGGCTGATACGCCAGCGGCACGAAACCGACGAAACCCCTAGTCTCGTCCTGCAACGCGCGCAGTTGCCGCAGGTGGTCCACGCGGTCGGCGAGACTCTCGACGTGGCCGTAAAGCATGGTGCAGGTGCTGCGCCCGCCGAGCCGATGCCAGGTGCGGTGGACGTCCAGATATTCCTCGGCGGATTCCTTGCCGCGGGCGATCTGCGAACGGACTTCCTTGCGGAATATTTCCGCGCCGCCGCCGGTGAGCGATTCGAGGCCGGCGTCCTTCAATTCAATCAGCGTTTGTTCAACGGATTTTTTAGCGAGCCAGGCGAGGTGGAGAATTTCGATGGCGGTGAAGCATTTTAACTGAAGTTTGGGTGGAGCAGGCGTCGCGCCTGCTCCGGCCAGCGTCACGCTGGCCGGAATCGGAGAGCGATCAGTTGCGCTGACATCACTCTTTATGCAAGAGGCGTCCCTTCCCATTCCGTCCGGCGCGACGCCGGACGGGACAGGCGGGACGCCTGTTCCACCCATCTCATTATTGAGCGCCCGCAGCGCCTTGAGCATGTCGGTGTAATAGCTGAACGGCAGCGACGGATGCAATCCGCCGACGATGTGCAGCTCCGTGATGCCGATGGCCAGCGCCTCGCGTGCCTTCTGGACGATTTCGGCGATGGTCAACTGGAAGCCGTCGGCGTCGCGTTTCTTGCGCGCGAACGAGCAGAACTGGCAAGACAGGATGCAGTAATTCGAGTAGTTGACGTAGCGGTTGATGATGTAGCTGGCGCGGTTGCCGACTTTTTTTTGCCGCGCGAAATCCGCAATCGCGCCGACGGCGTTGAGGTCCTTGGATTCAAACAGCCGCAGCGCGTCGGCGTCGGAAATGCGTTCGTCGTCGGCGACCTTGTCGTAAATGTCGCGCAGTTCGCTGCGTTGAACGAAAAAATCCACGCATTACATTTAACGCAAAGTCGCAAAGTCGCAAAGGATTTTACGCCCGGTATTCCTTGCGGCTTCGCGCCTTTACGGTGCTATCTGCCCGGATCGTCGCGTTCCGCAAAGATTTTTTCGGCAAAGTAGTGGCACAGGCGTCTCGCCTGTGTGTTTCAGCAAAGTTGTCGCCCGTTACAAAGACACACAGGCGAGACGCCCGTGCCACTTTGGTTGCGGCGAAAGCCTCGCTATGCCTTGTCGTTAGAAATTCATTACGCTGAAAAAGCGCCGAACAACGCGCGCATTTCCTCGTCCACGTCGGCGGCATCGGCCAGCGTCTGCGCGATTTCGTCGCGGAGCAATTCGCGGTAACGTTTTCGCAGGCGGTGAATCGCCACGCGCACCGCGCCTTCCTCCATGCCCAGCGCCTTCGCGACCTCCGCCTGGGCCGTGCCGCCCTTGCCCGCCGTAAGAAACATTTTCAACTGCGCGAACAGCTTCGCCTTGCCGTCAGACTCGCATTCCTTTTGCAACCGCTCTATGACTTTGGCCAGCAGCGCCAGCGCCCATTCGCGGTCGAAGGCCTTGTCCGGACTCGGCTCGGCGGTGGCGGCCACCTGAAACTTCGTGTCCGCCGTCTGCCAGTCGAGAAAAAGCGGCTCCTCGCCGCCGCCGCGCTTCTGTCGTTGTGACTTCTTCCATTCGTTGGCGAGGAAATGTTTCAGCGACGCCAGCAGGAACGCGCGGAAGCGTCCGCGTTCGGCGCTCAAGCCGGCGAGATAGTTTTTGGCGAAGAACCGCGCAAAGAACGCCTGCGTCAAATCCTCGGCGTCCTCCTTCGTGTGACCGCGTCGGCAGACGTAGGCGTAGAGCGGAAACCAGTAGGTGCGGCAAAGCTCCTCCAGCGCGCCATCGGATTGCGGCGTGTGCCGCCTGCCCGCCGCGAGCACGACCGTCCAGTGCGTCGTGGCGAAGATGTCGCCGGGCGCAGTCGAGGGCTGGCTGGAATGTTCGGAGGTCAAAGCCAGATCATTTTAACCACGGATGGGCACGGATGCACACGGATATGGAAAAACTTGTTTATCGTGCAATCGCGCCGGGCCATTGCAATTAATAACCGGAAGCTTCCTTAATTTCCAATCGTTCTATGATTGCTTCGTGTCGGGAGCAGTTCAGCCCGGCCATCAGCGCTGGCCGCGTGTTCAGCGTAACTGGCTTTGATCTCATTCGCGGACAAGGCCCGGTTGTATAACGCAATCCCGTCAATTTCGCCGACGAATGGGAAATTATTGCCGCCGTCGCTGACGTTGCCGATGCCGATGCCGGGGGACTCATCGGGATCCAGCGGACCGAGCGGCCGGACGGTCGTGGTGATTTTCGCCGCCAGCAGGCCGTTGGTGTAGAGGCTCATCTTCCCCGTGCTTCCATCGAGGGTTGCCGCCACATGGATCCATTCACAGTAAGGGATCTCGGTTTCAACGAAAGGGGCGTCGTCATTGTTCCCTCCATTGATTTGAAAACGAAGATGGTGATTGCCCTGCATGGCAAGGCAATACGGATCCAAACCCGGACGGTTGTCACCGCGGAAAAAAATCGCGTAACCATCGCCGCGCGGCCGGATCCAGCCGGCGATGCTCAAGGAATCCGTCAGCGCAAAGGCCGGCTGGTCGGGAATCTGCACGCCGACATAGGTGCCGTAGGGAAAATTGTCCGGCGCAAACAAAAATGCCCGACCAGTCACGCCATCGGTGAAGCTGACATTGACCAGCTTCCTCTTTTTCCCGCCCGCCGAATCTTTTCCATTGCCCGATCCCGACCAGGATCCCACCGGGGCGTGCTGGTGCGCTGGTTTCCGGAAATAGAACCAGGCCGCTGCAACGCAGGCGGCCAAGGTGAAGACAACGATGGCAATGTTTGCATATTTTTTGAGGTTCGTGTTCATGTGTTTGTTTGTTTCGTTGGTTAATGGTTGTTTTTCGGCGTCGTCATAATTATTTCCACCGCCGTCTTCACTTCGCTGACATGTCGGTGGCGGAGTTCCAGTTTCTCCTCCAGCGCACGCAGGACAATTTCATCCAAACGCAAATCAATTTGCACCTTCGACGACAACGGCGCAATTTTATTGCCGGGCAGTTCGCCGGCGAACATCTGGTAAAACACCGCGCCCAGCGCCGTCGGATTGCGGCGTGTGACCTTTGCCCGCCGCGAGCACGACCGTCCAATGCGTCGTGGCGAAGATGTCGCCCGGCACAGTCGAGGATGTGTTGGAATGCTCCGAAAACAATCAATTCGGTTTTTCACCAGGTTATGACGACTTCATACCAATCGGCGCCGCCAGGCTCATCGTCATCCAATCGGACCGCCAGTGTTTCCTCGTTTGCCGGCGACGGAAATTGTGCGATGCTGATGATCCCGCGGCCGACCTGCTTTTTTATCTGGACATTCTGAGCTTTGGATGGCCTGAATGCCGGAGTCAAACCCACATATTCGGCGCTGACGTTATTAGTCCAACTTGGCGACCAGGCTTTGCCGTTCACAAAAATGTTCCTTCCCGGCAGGTTGGCTGTTTCGTGTTCGAACCACAGCCTGTTGCCTCTCACCTTGAGGACATCCCTTCCGTCAATAAAAGCCCTCACGCTTAATTGATGGCGGCTATGGCTCGCCAGGAACGTCACGAGCGCTATCACCAGTGCGACGCACGCTATTCCTATGGCCGATCCGATCCACAATGACTTGTAATTTTTTGTTTGCATGGTATTCCTTTGGTTTTCAATTGAGGGTTGACTTGGTAGAATGGCGAGGTCGCGGACAAAAGCTTCGGGGTCGGCGGGTGAAACGACCACGGTGCGGTGGATGTAACGCAGCACCACAGTTCGAATGTGGTCGGTGACAAAGGCACGATGGAAGCCCAGCTTGCGGTTGTAAAAAAGGCCGGTGAACGAAAAAAAGCCGCCGTTGCCGCAGCGAATGCCCCATCGCATAGCGCCCAATTCGAACTGCGCGGACTTCAATCCGCCCAGCGACAGCCGGGTGTTCCATAACAGACGATGCACCAGGAGGGCGTTCTGCGTGATGGTATAGCCGCGGATGGTAAAGAGAGCGCATCCGAAAGTTATTGCCAACATTCCCACGCCTATCATGATTTCCATGCTGTTGCCACGCACGAAAAACCGGAACGCCATGCCCCCACACAGAATCGTCAGCCCGATTGACATCAAAATCAGCAATGGACTCCAAGGTGCCTTGTGATATTTGTCTGTAAACGACGCATCGCTTCCCGCGACAGGAGTTTGGGCAATCGTTTCCACCATCGTCTTCACTTCACTGACTTGCTGGTAGCGCAGTTCGGGTTTCCTCTCTAACGCGCGCAAAACGACTTCATCCAGACGCACGTCAATTTGAACTTTCGACGACGGCGGCTCGATCTTTTCGCCGGGCAGTTCGCCGGTGAGCATCTGGTAAAACACCACGCCCAGCGCGTAAATGTCCGCGCGATTGTCCACCTCGCCCGGCGCGGCAATCTGCTCCGGCGACATGTATTGCGGCGTGCCCATCGTCTTGCCGGCATCGGTAAGGAGCGCCGAGCATTGCTCGGCTTGGGGGATGCCTGCCGCACCACTTGCCGAGCAATGCTCGGCGCTCCGTTCCG
>JBEKRA010000173.1:0-5411 GCA_049519195.1 Verrucomicrobiota bacterium | reverse complement strand
CCTTCCTTCACGCCAACCTGGCGCGTGGGATGCAAGCCGAGCACGTCTTCGCAAAGCGCGGTGAACAGGTCCTCGGCGGCGGATTCGGGCTTTGCGCCGTTTTTCAAATCGAGCAGATACTTTTCAATCGGGGCGTAAGGCGAGGGCTTCCGCGTGCCCGGCGCGAGCGGCAGAAATTCAATGCGTTCACTTCCGGTGAGGTCTTGAAGGGCAATGAGTATGTCGTCAGGCTTCACGCGCCACCAGTTTGCTGAAACAAATCATCGAAGGCAATTGTTCTGTTGTGGGCGAAGTTTGCGCCGGAAATCCGGCAGCGTCAATTTCCGTCTGCGCCACGCTTCGACGCGACAAGCCGCGTTCATAAACAAAAAAGCCGGAACTTTTCGTTCCGGCTCTTGATTTGAAAAGACTTTTTACGTCCTTGCCGCCGGCCTCTTGGCGGCCTGGTCCAGAATCGTGTCGAGCACGCTCTTCGGCACCTGCGAGAAGGTGAACGGCTCCATGGAATACGACGCGCGGCCTTTCGACAGTGAGCGGATGGCGGTGGCGTAGCCGAACATTTCGGCGAGCGGCACCTGCGCGCTCACAATCGTCTGGCCCAGCTTGGCTTCGATGTTGACGATGTGCCCGCGACGACGCGTGATGTCGCCGATCAGATCGCCCTGATATTCGTCGGGCGTGGTGCATTCCACCTTCATGATGGGTTCCAGCAAAATGGGGCCGGCTTTTTTGAAGGCGTCCTTGAGCGCAAAGATGCCCGCCATCTTGAACGCCAGTTCGTTGGAGTCAACTTCGTGGAACGTGCCGTCCACGACTTGCGCCTTGATGTCAATGACCTGATAGCCGCAATACACGCCGCCCTTGATGGCTTCCTCGATGCCGTCAATGACCGCCGGGATGTATTCCTTGGGAATCGCGCCGCCGACAATCTCGTTGGTGACTTCGACGCCCTTGCCTTTTTCGTTCGGCTGAATGGTGATGCAAGCGTGGCCGTATTGGCCGCGTCCGCCGGACTGGCGGATGAATTTGCCTTCGCCCTCCGCCGCTTTCGTGATGGTTTCGCGGTAGGCAATCTGCGGAGCGCCGGTGTTGGCGTCCACCTTGAATTCGCGCTTCAAGCGGTCGCAAATGATTTCCAGATGCAGTTCGCCCATGCCCGCGATGATGAGCTGGCCGGTTTCCTCGTTCGTGAAACAGCGGAACGTCGGGTCTTCCTCGGCGAGCCGTTGCAGGCCCTCGGACATTTTGTCTCGATCCTGTTTTGTCTTTGGCTCGACGGCCATGCTGATGACAGGCTCCGGGAACGTCGGCGGTTCGAGCGTCACGTCGTAATCTTCATCCACGAGCGTGTCGCCCGTCGTGATGTTGCGCAAGCCGACGAGCGCGGCGATGTCGCCGGCAAAAACTTCGGTGATGTCCTTGCGCTCGCTGCCTTGAATGATCATCAGGCGGCTGACGCGCTCGCGTTTGCGCGTGCGGGGATTGTAAATCGTGTCGCCCTTCTTGAGCTGGCCGGAATAGACGCGGAAGAAGACGAGCTTGCCCGCGTAGGGGTCGGTCCAGAGCTTGAAGGCCAGCGAGCAAAACTTGTTGTTGTCGCTGGTCTCGACTTTCACGACGTTTTCCGTGCCTGGTTGGAGGCCTTCCGCGCCGGGAACATCCAGCGGGCCGGGCAGATAATCCACCACGGCGTCAACGAGCGGCTGCACGGCCTTTTTCTTGAACGCGGAGCCGCACAGCACCGGCACCAGTTCAATCTTGCACGTCAGCCGGCGGATGGCCGCCTTGAGAACCGGCGCGGTGATTGGTTTTTCCTCCAGCACGAGGTTCGCGATTTCGTCGTCCTTGTTGGACACGGCGTCAATCAATTCCGCGAGCGCGGCCTTGGCGCGTTCCTTCTGGCTGTCGCGAATTTCCCTGATCTCGTAATTGAGACCTTCATTGGGAACATCGCCCGGACCCCAGACGATTTCCTTCTGGTTCACGACGTCAATGACGCCTTCAAATTTGTCCTCCGCGCCAATGTTCAGGAAAATCGGATACGCATACGCCTTGAGCTTGGTGCGCATGTCGTTGAGGGCGTTTTCAAAATTCGCGCCGGTGCGGTCCATCTTGTTGACGAACGCGATTCGGGGAACCTTGTATTTCGTCGCCTGCCGCCAGACCGTCTCGGATTGCGGCTGCACGCCGGCGACGCCGCAGAACACCGCGACCGCGCCGTCGAGCACGCGCATGGAACGTTCCACCTCGGCGGTAAAATCCACGTGGCCGGGCGTGTCAATGATGTTGATGCGATGAGGGACGCCGTTGAACGCCTTGTAAATCTTGTCCTCGCCCGGCTTGGCGCACTTCTGCGTCCAGAAGCAGGTGACCGCCGCGCTGGTGATCGTGATGCCGCGCTCGCGTTCCTGCTCCATCCAGTCGGTCACGGTGTTGCCATCGTCAACGTCGCCGATTTTGTGGATGAGGCCGGTGTAAAAGAGAATGCGCTCGGTCGTCGTGGTTTTGCCCGCGTCAATGTGCGCGGCGATGCCGATGTTGCGTGTCCACTCCAGCGTGTATTCACGCTTGGGCGAGTTGGGCGATTTTGTTTTGTCAGTGGCTGCTTCCATCTTGTCCTTAGAAAATAAAAATACCCCGGCGTTTCACCTCCGGGGCGTGTTCAAATTATTATTACCAGCGGAAATGTGCAAAGGCCTTGTTCGCCTGCGCCATCTTGTGGACTTCGTCGCGCTTGCGGATGGCGTTGCCCTGCCCTTGATAAGCCTCCATGATTTCCGCCGCCAGCGCAGCCTTCATCGGCTGGCCTTTGCGGGCGTCCGCGAAATCCACGATCCAGCGCAGCGCGAGCGCGGCCTGACGGTCGGACGGAACTTCCAGCGGCACCTGATAAGTCGCTCCGCCCACGCGGCGGGGCTTGGTTTCGATGCGCGGCTTGGCGTTGTCCACCGCGCGCTGCAAAATCTCCACCGGATTGCTCGCCGGATTTTTTTCAGAGATGGTGTCGAACGCGCCATAGACAATACGCTGCGCGGTGCTTTTCTTGCCGCACGTCATGATGGTGTTCACGAGGCGTGACACCAGCGTGCTTTGGAATTTGCCATCTTTGACCGTTGGCCGTCGGGTTGCTTGTCGTCTGCGGGACATGAATTTCGTTAAATCGTTGAATTGTTAAATCGTTGGGATGTCAGGCGGCGGGAGCGGCGGCGGCCGGGGCCGCAGTGGCCGCGGGTTTTGAACCCGGCTTCGGACGTTTCACGCCGTATTTGGAACGGCTCACGCGGCGCTTCTCCACGCCGGCGGAGTCGAGCGTGCCGCGCACGATGTGATAACGCACACCGGGCAGGTCCTTCACACGACCGCCGCGCACGAGCACGATGGAGTGTTCCTGCAAATTGTGCCCCTCGTCCGGGATGTAGGCGATGATTTCGTAGCCGTTGGTGAGGCGCACCTTGGCCACCTTGCGCATGGCCGAGTTCGGCTTCTTGGGTGTGCGGGTCATGACCTGGATGCACACGCCGCGTCGGAACGGCGAATTCTCCAAGGCGGGCGACTTGGACTTGTATTTGACCTTGCGCCGGCCCTGGCGAACGAGTTGATTGATTGTCGGCATTGCGTCTTAAATATAAAGGTTGGATGCTAGCAAATAGATTTTCAGTTGCAATAAGTTTTTGACTTCATTTGCGTTCAGGCCAGCAGCGGATTTTCCGCGGGGATTTCCGCCGGGGCTTCCGGTTCATCGGGAACCTCCACCAGCAGTTTGAGTTGCGCCCTGCGGTGCATGTCAAACCCGGTGCCAGCCGGAATGATGTGACCCATGATGACGTTTTCCTTGAAGCCGCGCAGGCTGTCCACCTTGGAACGGGTCGCGGCCTCCGTCAACACGCGGGTCGTGTCCTGGAAGCTCGCGGCGCTCAAGAAGCTGTCGGTTTCGAGCGACGCCTTGGTGATGCCGAGCAGCACGGGCGCGGCTTCCGCCGGTTTGCCGCCCTTCTTCTCGACGCGCCCGTTTTCCTCCTCGAACTCCAGCTTGTCAATCTGCTCGCCCCAGAGGAACTGTGTGTCGCCCGGCTCGGTGATGCGCACCTTGCGGAGCATCTGGCGCACGATGATTTCGATGTGCTTGTCGTTGATGGTCACGCCCTGGAGGCGATAGACTTCCTGCACTTCGCTGACGAGGTGCTCCTGCAATTCCTGTGGGCCGCAGACATCGAGAATTTCGTGCGGATCCATCGGGCCTTCGGTCAACTGCTGGCCTTTCTTCACGAAGTCGCCCTTGAAGACGATGACGTGCTTGCCGATGGGGATAAGGTGTTCCTCCTCCGCCTGCGTCTGCGCGTCCTTGATGAGAACGCAACGCTTGCCGCGAACGCTCGCCCCGAAATCCACGATGCCGTCAATCCGGGATATTTCGGACGCATCCTTTGGATGGCGCGCCTCGAACAATTCCGCCACGCGCGGCAGACCGCCGGTGATGTCCTTGGTCTTGGATGTCTTGCGCGGCGTCTTGGCCATGAGTGTGCCGGCGACGATTTTGTCGCCCTGGCCGACGACGATGTGCGCGCCGGAGGGAATCGGATAATTCGCCACGACTTCACCGTGGTCGTCGCTGATGGTGATTTGCGGATGCAAATCCTCCTTGTGCTCGATGACGACCATGGCTTCCTGGCCGGTGGTCTCGTCCGTTTCCTGCTTCATCGTCACGCCTTCGATGATGTCATGGAACTTCACCTTGCCGGCCTTTTCCGAGAGAATCGGCACGTTGTAGGGATCCCACTGCACAAAGGTCTCGGCCTTTTTGATCTTGCTGCCGTCCTTGAAGGAAATGACCGCGCCGATGACGATATTGTGATTTTCCAGTTCGCGGTCGTTCTCGCCGAGAACGGAAACGGAGCCGTTCTTGTTCAGCACGATGTTGTTGCCGTCCTCCAGCTCGACGTAGCGCAGCTCGTTGTAACGAATCACGCCGTCGTGCTTGGCCTTGATCTGCGGAATTTTGAACACCTGCGCCGCCGTGCCGCCGATGTGGAACGTCCGCATCGTCAACTGCGTGCCCGGCTCGCCGATGGATTGCGCGGCGATGATGCCGACGGCCTCGCCGAGCTTGACGGGCGCGCCGGTCGCGAGGTTGCGACCGTAGCAATGGACGCAAACGCCGTGCTTGCTTTCGCAGGTTAGCACGGAGCGGATGCGCACGCGCTCGAGGCCCGCGGCTTCAATCCGTTTGGCCTTCACCTCGTCAATTTCCTCGTTCACCTTGATGAGAAATTCCTTCGGGTTCGTCGGGTTCACGATGTCGTCGCACGCGAAGCGGCCCACGAGCCGGTCGCCGAGCTTGACCACTTCGTCCTCGCCCTCGAACACGGCGGAAACCCAGATGCCGTTGGTCGTGCCGCAATCGGCCTCCTGGA
>JBEKRA010000172.1:0-5416 GCA_049519195.1 Verrucomicrobiota bacterium | reverse complement strand
CTTCCAGCAATCCAGCGCCGCGTATTTCAACTGCTGCCGGACCGCGAGCACATTGTAACGCGCCTTGAGCTGCAGCACGTTCGTGTAGCTGTCGGACAGTTGCGCGGCCTGCCGCTCCACCGTGACGGTCTTGTAATTCAGGACGTTGGTCGCGCAAAAATAAATCACCACGCTAATTGCGTATAAAATGCCCGTCGTGACCAGCCCGCGCAGCCAGAGCCGGTCCACGAATTGCTGGTGATAGCGCGCGGAAAATTCCGCGGGCAACAGCGCCGCGCCAGTCGCCGCCGCCGCCCGCCGCGCCGTGCGCGCCGCCAGTTCCGCCGCCGGCGGCGGCTCCGCCACCAGCACCGGCTCATCCAGCGCCTCCCGCAAAAGCTTTTCCCACTCGGCGGCGTTCACCGGATCGGCCACCAGATGCCATTTCGGCTGTTCGGCCAGCCAGCCTTCCATCTCGCCAGCCCAGCAAAGTTGCGCGAGCTGGTCCCTCAAACTCCTGGCGCGGTCGCCTTCGGGCGGCAGAACCATCAGGCACAGGTTTCGCAGCGCGCCCTTGCTCCGCCACGCGACCAGCGCGGCGTCTTTCCCGCGCGTGCCGGCGTAAACCCACGCGCCGTCCTCCGTCGCGGGCGCGGCCTCCAGTTGATCCAGCATCGGCGCCTCAAGCCGGTCGGCGAGGTAGCCGTCCTTCTCCAGCCTGCCGAGAAATTCCTCCACCGCCGCGCGCCCGGCGATGATGACGACGACATGTTGCAGGTCACCGGCCGCCGCCGGCTCGTCGTGCCGAAGCGAAGCGGAGGCGGGCAGGACGTGAAGCGTCCAGACAATCTGGGTGACGGGAATCGGCGAGAGTTTTTCCAACTGCAGCTCCACCATGGCCTGCGTCTCATCGAAGGAGCTTTTGGGCAGCTCGATGACGCGCAGAAAAACACTTTCCGGCGGCAGCCACGCGACGTTCAGCCTCGGCTGCCAGAGCGAACTCCACGATTTCGCGACCCACCGCGACGGCAGCGGCCCGCCGCCGGGGATTTTTTGCTCGCGATCCAGGACAAAATTCCCGCCTTTCGCGTCAAACCGCCAGAGACGGTTGGCGTCGGGCGCGACTTGCAGAACGTTGCAGGAATTCCAGCGGGCCATGGATTAAATTTGAGATTTGAGGTTTGAGATTTGAGATTTCATTGGCGCGGGATGAATTGCGTTTTGTCGCCGCCGGCAAGCGCGTCCATGTGTTCCTCGATTTGCGTCACGCGCAGGACTTCCTCGATGGTCGTCTCGCCGTTCTTCACCTTGGTCCAACCGTCGGTGCGGAGCGTGCGCATCCCCTGTTCGATGGCCTTTTGGGCAATCGTCGTGGCGGGCGCGCGGTTCAAAATGAACGGCCGGATGGATTCGTTGACGATGAGCAGTTCGTAAATGCCCTTGCGGCCCTGATAACCGAACTGCCGGCAATCCTCGCAGCCAGCGCCGCGCCAGAATATCGCCGTGCCGATTTCATCCTCCGGGAATCCGATCTTGCGCAGGAAATCCGTTTCGACCGTTTGCTCGGTTTTGCAATGCGGACAAATCGTGCGCACGAGGCGTTGCGCCATCACCGCCTCGACCGACGACGCCACGAGGAACGGCTCGATGCCCATGTCAATCAGCCGCGTGAACGCGCTTGACGCGTCGTTCGTGTGCAGCGTGCTGAAAACCAGATGGCCCGTCAGCGAGGCGCGGATGGCGATCTCGGCGGTTTCCATGTCGCGGATTTCGCCGACCATCACCACGTTCGGGTCCTGGCGCAAAATGTGGCGCAGCCCCATCGCAAACGTCAGCCCGATCTCCGGCCGGACGGCAATCTGGTTGATGCCCTTCAATTCATATTCCACCGGCTCCTCAATCGTGATGATGCGCTTGTGGACGGAATTAATGGCGCTCAAAAAGGCGTAGAGCGACGTGGATTTGCCGGAACCGGTCGGGCCGGTGACGAGGAAAATCCCGTGCGGCTTGATGATGATTTCGCGGATCATCGCCTCGTCGTTCGGCGCGAAGCCGAGTTTGTCCAGGCTCAAGAAAATTTTCCCGCGCGTCAGCAGGCGCAGCGAGACGCTCTCGCCATAAACCGTCGGCACGGTGGAAACGCGGATGTCAATTTCCTCGCCCTTGATGCGGACGTTGATGCGGCCGTCCTGCGGCAGGCGCTTTTCGGAGATGTTCATGCCGCTCATCACCTTGATGCGCGAGATGAGCGCGGCCTGGAACCGCTTCAATTGCGGCGGCATCGGCGTCTGGTGCAAAATGCCGTCAATGCGGTAACGGATGCGCAGGTCATCCTCCTCCGGTTCAAAATGGATGTCCGTCGAGCGCTCCTTGTGCGCCTCCCAGATGATCTGGTTGACGAACTTGATGACGCTGGCTTCCTGGTCATCCTCGGTGATTTCCTTGTCAACGATGTCCAGGTCCAGCGCCTCGCCCTCACCCAGCTCGTCGAGCGTTTCCGCGCCGACGCCGTAGTATTTTTTCAGCGACTTCTCGATTTCGGATTTCGGCGCGAGCGCGAATTCCACCGGCATTTGCGCGTCGAACCGCACCGCGTTCATCATCGCCGCGTCGAACGGATCGCTGGCGGCAAGCTGCAACGTGCCGCCGTTGACCGCCGCGGGCAGCACGGAATACTGGAACGCGACCTTGGTGGAAATTTTGTTGCGCGCCTCGGCCGGCACCGTGTGCTTGTGCAAATCAATGAACGGCCAGCCGATGGCCGCCGCCAGCTTTTGCAGGAAAACGTCCTCGGCCACGCCGCGTTCGCGGGCGATGAACGTCAGCAGCGGCTCGGTTGAGCCGCCGGCAGACGCCGTCCGCCACGCCTTGCGCCAGTCGTCGAGCTGGGCGGGCGTCGCGTCCGCGACGGTCGTAATCAGATTTTTTGCCGAACTGAAAGCCATGCGATTTCGCAGGGTATAACAGCCGGAAGCGGAAAAAGTTGCGGAAATTCCAAATAATCACAAATTCAAATCATCCGCGTTCGCCGCGGGCGAGTCGCAACTTTCGGACAACTGAAAACGCCGTGTCCTGAAGGGATGTTTTGAAAGGAGCGCGGACAGCCTGTCCGCGATTTGAGCCTGAAAAGCGGGAGCGTGATAACGATAACGATGTTCCGGCTTTGTGTTTCAGCCCGCGGCATTCCCGGATTACGCGGACAAGCTGTCCGCGCTCCTCGACTTCAGCTTCGCCACCTCGATGTCCGCCTGCCGCGTCGGTTCGGGAATCCGATGGCGCGTGCAGCAGGCAAAGACGAGCTGGACGGCGGATGCCAAATCCACGCGATGGCCGATGCTCACAAAAACCGGACGAATTCCCTTTTGCGTTCGCAGCACCACGCCGATCTGTTCGTCGCCGTCCATGAGCGGCGTAGTTGAACCGGCATTCAACGCCAGTTTTCCAAATGTTCCGATCAACCGGCTTTTGGCGACACCGATGCCAGGCTGGTTCAGTTCAATCGCCAGATGCGACGCGATGCCGCAGCGGCGCGGATGCGCGAAACCCTGCCCGTCAAAAAGTATCGCGCCAAACTCGTGCTTCAGCGCGCGAATCGCCTGCTTGACCGCCGGGCCTTCGCGAAAACTCAAGAAGCCGGGAACGTAGGGAAATTCCGCCGGCAGCGTGGCATGCGCGACTTCGATTATTTGTTGCGTTTCGCGGTCATAAACGACGGCGGCAGCGAAAATGGTTTTCTTGTCGGCGGAAAACGCGCAATCCGCGCCTGCGACAAATCGCGGCAACGCTTTCAGCGGCGCAACAATCATCCGCCGGCGCAGCCGCGCCTGCGTGGCCTTCCATTCGGCGATGAGCGCCGGCCAGCCGGGATCGGATTTGCTGCGCGGTGTCCTGTGAGCGCCGCTGTCGCAGCAGCCTGCTGGGAGCGCTGGCGTCCCGCCGGCGTGAATTGCAGAAGGAATTTTCATGTCAACTCGCCGCCGGGACGGCAGCGCTCCCGGATTCCTTCGCCGCGCGCAGCACGCGCCACGGGTGCGTCCACGGATCAATCCGGCACACGGCGCGGTAATCGCAAAATGCACACGGCGTTTCCGAGCCCTTGCGATACGGGTCCACCTTCGCCTCGCCGGAAAAAATGGCGCGGCCCATTTCCTGCAACCTCGCTTCGACGCCATCGAGCAATTTCTCGAATTCAGCGCGCGGCAGCGCCTCGGTCGAGCCTTTGCGCAGCGAACCGTCCTGGTTCAGCCGGTAATTAAACTGGTCGGCGGCCCCGGCGCGGTCGAGTTTTGGCAGCGCGCCCGCGTCAAACCGGCCCGTGTGCTGATACGGGGATTTGCGCGCGTCGGCTTCGCCCAAAACCTCGTCGCGCGTCTTGCCGCTTTCAAACTGGCCGCGCAAGTTGACGTAAAAGACGCCGGCGGGAATCAGCCTGTCCGCGCCGAACCGTTCGCTCGGATTTTTCCAACGCCGCAGCGCGTTCAGGTAGGCGGGCAGTTGCATTTGCACGCCGTGTTCCGCCAGAATCGCGTCCCATTTCTTGCCGCCGGACTTGTAATCCATCACCACCGCGAGCGCGCCGCCGTCCGGATCGCGCCACAAATCCACGCGGTCAATCCGGCCTTGCAACGCGAGCTTGTGTCCGCGGCCCAAATCAATCTCCCAGGCGGTCGCGTGGGAATCTTTGCCGCCGAAATCCAGTTCCGCCGCCGCCGGATCGAATTCATATTGCCCGCGCATCCACGTCACGATGACGGCGATGAAATCCTGCAACGATTCGGCCATCGCCCGCGCCTCGAACCGAGTTTGCGCCGTGTCGCGCATCAATCCCTCCCGGAAATTTTCCATGAGTCCGCCGGCGATGGCGTGAATCCGCTCGCGCGCCTCCGGCGGCGTGATGTCGCGCCAGCGTTTGTTCTCCTTTGCCAGGTCATCGTGAAATATTTTCAAAACCTCGTGCTGGAAACTGCCGCGTTCGCGCGCGTCCAGCTCGAAAAGCTTCCGCTCGCCGGCGCGCAAACCGGAGCGGACGAAGAACTTGAACGGACACTGCGCGAATTCCTCCAGCCGGCTGACGGACGTTTGGAGCACCGGGCCAAAAAGTTTTTCCGCCAGCGCGGGTGATAGATTTTCCGCCGGGTTCGGCTCGCGCAAACCGGCGAGTTTGCCTGCGAACAATTTGAGTTCGGGGATTTCCAGCAGGTGTTTCCAAGCAGGCGGAGCGCCGAGCACCGGCTCGGCGCGTTGGAGTTCAGGCTTTAACCTGTCCGCCGAAGCGCAAGCTGAAGCTTGAACTCCAACACGCCGGCGTTCATGCAACGCCATCAAAACCGGCGCGATTTCAATGGCGTGTTCCGCGTCAGCCAATTCGATTGTGTTTTGAAATTCTTCAACTTCAAGTTTTGGAAACAGCCGCTGCAAATGCGCGACGAACGGCGAC
>JBEKRA010000171.1:0-5499 GCA_049519195.1 Verrucomicrobiota bacterium | reverse complement strand
CGGGAAGAAAACCAAAAGCAGAAAACCGGCCCACAAAAAACCAACAACCAAAACATAACAATGCCCCCAACCTTGTAGCGTAATTACCCCGCGCTTGAGGTCATTGATTCAAAAACGCGCCGTAACGCAAAGACGCAAAGGCGCAGCGAATTTCAATTGTTTCAGCCGCGTGAACGCGGGCTTGCGGCGGGAAACGGCTGGTGTAACCTTATCTTCATGTTGAACGAACAATTGCTTTCGCGCATCACGATGGATCCGAATATCTGCCACGGGAAGCCGTGCATTCGCGGCTTGCGTTATCCGGTGGAATTTCTGCTGGAATTGTTGAGCGGCGACATGACAGCGGAGCAAATTCTGGCGGATTATCCCGACCTGGAGGCGGATGATTTGCGCGCCGCCATTGCCTACGCCGCGCGTTTGAGCCGCATCAAAAGCATCGAACCTGTCGCGGCATGAAATTTGTCGTGGACGCGCAATTGCCTCGGCGTCTGGCGCGGGAGCTGGCCGCGTTCGGCCATGACGCCGTTCATACTTTGGATTTTCCAGCGGGAAACCGGACGCAGGACAAAGACATCGTCGCGCTGGCGATTCGGGAAAACCGCGTGGTGGTGACGAAGGACAATGATTTTGTCACTTCATTTCTTTTGCGCGGCGCGCCGCCGAAATTGCTTTTGATTTCGACCGGCAACATTTCAAACGATGCGCTGTCCAAACTTCTCGCGGCAAATTTAACGGCTTTGGAAAATGCTTTCAGCAAACATGACTTTGTTGAATTGAGCGCATTGACGATAACAGTTCACGCATAGAACGCTTTCAACTTCATTCTTTATTCCGCATTCGCCTCCCAGCACGGGCAGTTCATCAAAGATTTTCCGGCTGACCGTTTCGCCGGTTTTTCCACCCGGCCCCGTCTTCGCCCTGTCAAAATGAATCATGGACTTTCCCGCCGTCATCAACGACAATGACCTTGTTCCCGCCCAGCGAGCCGGTTCAAAGGAATTTTTCCGATCCAGAAATTTTATGATTAAAAAGCCTGCAACCACGACGGCCACTCATGAGCCGCCGGCCAGTGAATCCGAACAGCAGCGGTTCGAGCGCATCCTGTTGCGCGAGCAATTTAAGCCGCTCAAGGCCGTGTTCGACAATCTCGCCATGGCCATCCCGGTGATGTTGGGCGCGATCATCACCACGAACTCCTACCTGATGTTCCTGGCCAAACTCGGCTATCGCGTCAGCGTGGTGAAGCAAATTCATGAGCAGGACTGCTACTCCCGCCTCGGGCCGGACGGCGGCATCCGCGCCGTGGTGCCGCTGCACGACACCGTCACCTACAGCACCCTCGTCACGCTCGTGAACTTCGATTCCACCGTCACCACCACGACCAAAGCCGTTGACTACTACGACAACCAACTGTCCGAATTCAAAACCCAGTTGATGAACAGATCCGGCAATGCCGTTTGAAGCGGCGGGGTTGCGGCAAAAATTGCACCGGCCCGCTTACCATGCGCGGATGTATTGGTTCGGCGGCGGCGGCTTGCAGCCAAGCGACTTGGCGGCGTGCGCCGGCCAATACGGATCCGCCAGCATTTTCCGCCCGAGCAAAACCACGTCCGCCTGACCGTTGCTCACGATGTCGTCCGCCTGTTTCGGCTCGGTGATGAAACCGACGGCGGCCGTGGCGATGTTCGCGCCGTGACGGATTTTTTCGGCGAACGGCACCTGGTAACCCGGCTTTGCGGCAACTTTCGCGTCCGGCATCACGCCGCCGGAGCTGCAATCCATCAGGTCCACGCCCCCGGCTTTCAGCAACTTCGCCAGCGCGATGCTATGCTTGATGTCCCAGCCGCCGGGCATCCAGTCAATCGCCGAGATGCGCACCGCCAGCGGCAGTTTGTCCGGCCAGATTTGGCGCACCGCGCGCGTCGTGTCAAGCAGCAGGCGGATGCGATTTTCAAAACTGCCGCCGTATTTGTCCGTGCGTTGATTCGCGAATGGCGAAAGAAATTCGCTGAACAAATAACCGTGCGCCGCGTGCAGTTCCAGCCATTCAAAGCCAGCCGCCAGGGCGCGTTTCGCCGCCGCGACAAAATCATTTTGCACGCGGGCGATGTCCGCTTCCGTCATCGCGCGCGGAACTTTCGCCAGTTCCGCGCCGAAAGGAATCGCGCTCGGCGCAATCGTCGGCCAGCCGCCCTGCGCGTCGGACAAATGCGCGCCGCCCTTCCACGGCAAATCGGCGGACGCCTTGCGGCCCGCGTGAGCGATCTGGATGGCCGCCACCGCGCCCTGCTGTTTCACGAACTTCGCGATGCGCGCGAGCGGTTCGATGTGTTTGTCCGACCACAAGCCGAGGCAGCCCGGCGTGATGCGGCCTTCCGGCGCGACCGCCGTGGCCTCGACGATGACAAGCCCCGCGCCGCCGACCGCGCGAGCGCCGTAATGGACATGATGCCAGTCGTTCGCCACGCCGTCATCCGCGGAATACTGGCACATCGGCGACATCCCGATGCGATTGCGCAGCGTCACGGAACGGATGGTCAACGGTTGAAACAGATGCGGCGCGGAAACTGATTTATTATCCATAACGCGGACAAAATATGCCGGAACCGGAAAAGCGCAAGCGGGGGCTTCTTCAAATCAAGCCGTCCAAGATATTTTTGTCGCTTCCACCGGGAATGGATGCTTCAATTTCGCGCAAACAAAACACCATTGCCATGAACGGATTCCTCTTTACCGCCGGCCTCACCCAATCCCAAGTCCGCCCGACTCCAGGTCAAGGCGGACAGTTGGTTGAGCGCGTGCAGACTTGGGACACCTGTGCGAGCGCGATCATTTACGGCGGCGACGCGCAACAGGCGCAAAAACGGTTTGAAGTCTGGTGCCGTCTGATTCCGGATGGAGAAAATCCGGTCGAGATGGATTTCAAAAAAGTCGTCGCCGCGCAGTTTGTGGATGAATTGCTCACCGAATCCGGCGGCAAACCGCTGGACTGGCCGCAAATTTCCCGGCAGGTCAACGACATCTTGCAGGCGACCCCCGTGGACGACTTCGAGCAGGGCTATTGGGTGGACCTCAACCAGGCCATGCCTCCGGGGAAAATCAGTTTCGACATCGAATCGCTGAAACGCGATTTGCCGGAGGACATCCGGTCCGGCCTGAACTGGTCGCCGGACAAAAAATTCTTCTTTCTCGTGAGCGTTCTCACTCCGTGTCCATCGCCGGGAATCCCGGCTTACGATTTGGAATCTGACACAACAATTCACGACGACGAAAATCCCGGTGACGAAAAACCGGATTTGGACTGGTTTGTCGCCGCGCTGCCGGAATTGCGGGACAAGGAAGCCGCGGCGCTGGTGGAGGCGCGCAACTCCGTGGTCGCCGCGTGGCTCTGGCGGAAATTTACCGCCGACACCAAGCTCGCCACGAACGAAATCCAGATTGACCCCTGTTGCAGTTTTATCCCGGTGGAATAGCGCGAATGTGTGGCCGTCCGCAAGCGTCTCACCACGGGCGCGAGAGATCGGGCCGCCTTTTGTGGATTTCCTTCGCCTTCCGGCTGGTGACCGGCAAATCTTCGGTGGAAACCCCTGCCTGTTCAGCCTGGATTGCCGTCATGGATTCATCAATCACACCGAGCAATTCCCGCCGGCCCTGCTCCGTTGTGGCGGAACAGGTGAAAATCGCCGGCAACTTCTCGAACCATGCCGAGATGCGCGCCGTGAACGCCGCGATGTTCGCCTGCGCCATCGCGGGCGTAACCTTGTCCGTCTTGGTGAAGACGAGGACGAACGGGATGGCGTTGCTGGCGAGCCACCCGACGAATTCCAAATCAATTTCCTGCGGTTCAAGCCCGGAATCAACCAGCGCGAAAACCAGCCAGAGGTTCGTTCGCTGTTTCAGGTAATGCGATACCGCATGATTGAACCGCGAGCTGTCCTTCCGCGCACCCGCGGCAAAACCGTAGCCCGGCAAATCCACCAGCCGCCAGGTTTTATTCATCGTGAAAATGTTGATGAGCTTGGTGAACCCCGGCGTGGGCGAAACGCGGGCCAGATCCAGCTTGCCCGAAAGCATGTTCAGCAGCGAAGACTTGCCGACGTTGGACCGGCCGATGAAGGCGAATTCCGGCAGCGACTCGTCCGGACACGAATCCAGGTCCGGCGCGCTGCAATCAAAAATGGCGGATGAAATTTCCATGCTTGGCAACCTACCGCCCATTGTCGCAGCAAATCTGCTTCGGCGATACAACCATTTTGCGCATCCGGCGGAACCGAATTGATCCCGTTTATTCTCGCATCCGGCGCCTCTGGATGCCCGAAGCCATTGGAATGGCTGTGGAAGGATTACAAGCCGGCAATGAATTAGAAAATGCATTCACAATCGGACAGTTTGGGCTGACACGTTCGCCTTGCCGGTTTTTGATTGTAATGCGCTCCGGTTCGATTATTTTGCCGAACCAGACATGCGATTTTTATTTTCATCCATCCTTTTGACGTGCCTTGTCATCGGCAACCTCGCTTCGCGCGCCGATTCAACGGACGACACCAATTTTCTTGCGCCCGATTACGCCGCCATTCGGGGCGCCAATTACACCGCCGCCGCGGGGCACCATCTCGAACACTGGCTCCATTATGACCCGAAAGTGACCGACCGCGATCTGGATTACGCCAAGAAAATTGGCATCAACCAGGTTCGCATTTTCTTGAGCTATCCGGCGTATCTCACCAACCGCGCAGTCTTCCTGACCAATCTCATCCTCCTTACCCGCGCGTGCCAGGCCCACGGCATCGGGTTGATGCCCGTGGTTACTTATTCCCGGGAAATGATCAGTGAAGCCGCGCCCCACCCACTCTCACGCGCCTGGGCCAAGGACCTGCTCGACACCATCGGCCACGAGCCGGCGCTGGCGTTTTGGGATGTCTTCAACGAACCCGATTATCCGCCGAACGGCACCAATTTTACTGCGCGCACCGCCCACGCGCGCGTGATGGCCCAAATCTTCCGCGAACTTGACGCGCGCCGGCCGCGAACGCCCGTCACCATCGGATTCACCTATGAAAAGAACATGGAAAAAAACGCCGACGTTGTGGACGTGCTTTCCTACCACGATTACAGCCCGACGCGCGCGGAGATCCGCAGCAACATCGTCGCCGCGCTCGCCTTTTCCGCCAAAATGAAAAAGCCCGTCATCAACACGGAAATCGCCTGCACCGGTCGCGCCAATCCCTACGACATGGTCATCCAGGAATTCTCGAACACGCACGTCGGGTTTTATATCTGGGAACTGATGATCACGGAGTATTGGGGCAACGTTCACGGGGTGTTTTATCCTGACGGCACGGTTCGCGATCCCTCGATTCCCGCCGCCATGCTCGGCTTCTATCGCAACCGCGGCACCAACGTGGTGCTGGAATTTCCCGACCGCGAAGGCTGGGTCACCCGCACCGTGACGAACAGCGTCGCCTGGCTGCAAGACACGAACGCGCCGTATGCGCGGGG
>JBEKRA010000170.1:0-5503 GCA_049519195.1 Verrucomicrobiota bacterium | reverse complement strand
CCTCGGTCAAATTCGACCAGGTCATCCACCTCGCCGCGCGCGCGGGCGTGCGGCCCAGCCTCGCCGAACCGGCGCTTTACCAGCGCGTCAACGTCGAGGGCACGGTGAACGTGCTCGAGGCCGCGCGCAAATCCGGCGTGAAGAAAATCACCATCGCGTCGTCGTCGTCGGTCTATGGCGTGAATTCCAAGGTGCCGTTCAGCGAGTGCGATCCGATTGTCTCCGCGATTTCGCCCTACGCCGCGAGCAAGCTGGCGTGCGAGGCGCTCGGCCACACATGGCATCACATTTACAAAATGGACGTGGCGATGCTGCGGTTCTTCACCGTCTATGGCCCGCGCCAGCGGCCCGATCTCGCGATTTACAAATTCGCCAAACTGATGACGGCGGGCAAACCAATCCCCGTTTTCGGCGATGGCAGCGCGGCGCGCGATTACACGTTCGTCATGGACACGCTGGACGGCATCATCGCCTGCACGAAGCAGGAATTCGGCTACGAGATTTTCAATCTCGGCGAGTCGCAGACGGTTTCGCTGGCGCGGATGATTGAATTGCTCGAAGCCGCGCTCGGCAAAAAGGCGGTGATTGACCGGCAACCGCTCCAGCCCGGCGACGTGCCCATCACATTTGCGGACATTTCCAAGGCGCGCGCCAAGCTGGGCTACAATCCGCAGGTGAAATTCGAGACCGGCATCAAGCTGTTTGCGGAGTGGTTCAAGAAAAGCCAGGCGTAGGACAGGCGTCGCGCCTGTCTCCATTTTCAAAGAAGTTAGAGACAGGCGCGACGCCTGTCCTACGCTTCAACGCTGGCGCGGCGGGCGCAAATCCGGCGGCGGCGCGTTGGTCTTGGCCGCGGCATTTTCGCTCTTGAACGCCGAGCGCAGCAGCCAGTGCCGCTTCAAGCCCTGAACGAAGTCGTCCGCGTCCGTCACCGTTTTGGAAATTCCGCTCAACATATTCGTGTTCGCCTGCACCTGCGCGTTCAGGTTGCTGGTGATGTTGGCAAGGTTGACCAGCATGCGCCCGATTTCTTCCGTGAGCTGGTTCAAATTCGTGTCCACGTTCACCAGCAGCGAATTCACATTGGTGAGCGCGCCCTGCAATTGTCCGTTGCCGTTCGTGCCCAGCGCCCAGACCATCGGGCCGCCCGGCTCGCGCAATTGCGCGCTGACGAGTGTGAAATTCGTAATCATCGGCCGCGTCTCGACGAGCGTGACGTTCAAATTCGAGGTCGCGGTCGCGGCGTTGTCCAGCACGGCGGCGATTTTGTTCGTCAGCGCGAGGACATTCGGCAATGCCGTCTGCACTTGCAAAACCATCGCCTGCAACTGGTCGGAAATCGGCGGCGTCTCCACGGCGCGAATCCAGGCGCTGTCATCGCCGGGCTGGAAAATCTTGTAGTGATGATACCGCCCGTCCCACGACGCCACGATGTAATGTTTACTTTTCTCCTGATTGTCGTAGGCGTAAAGAGAGTCCACCTTCATCGCCGCGATGGTTTCCAGGTTCGATTCGGTCAACATGGAGTAAGCGTGGAAAACAACATCGCCGGTTTCATTGGTTACATCCTGTGACAACTGCCAGCGGTCGGGTTCTTCCGTCACCAACCGTTTCAATTCTTCAACGGCCTTCACAAAAACCGGCTGCGTGACGACCAGAGCGTAGCCATTCGTCCCGCGTGTGACCTCCAACTGCCGTTTGCCGAGAAAATCCGCCGCGTTCACCTTCAAATACGAGCCGCCAGTCCAAAGGTAGCGGAAATAATCATCCTGCACTTCAAACTCCACGCGAACATTGTGCGGCTCGTAAGGCTTCTGCGGAGCAATCTTGGTGATTTGCCCGACCGGAAAGCCCATCATGTAGACCGGATCGCCCACGTTCAAACCGGCCGAGCTTTCGAGAAACGTGTGGAACGGTGCCTTGATCTTGAACCAGCCCTTGCGCTCCGCCGTGTGGTAAATGTAATAACCGAAGCCGAACAGCAGCAGCGCCGTCGCCACAAACACGAACCAGCCCACGGCGCGTTCCATCCGGCTCAAGCGCGTGCGCAGTTGCGGGGTCAAATCTTGCAGTGCCATAAATTTCTTTCTAATCGTAATCTTAATCCCAATCGTAATCAGCAACAGATTATGATTACGATGACGATCAGGATTACGATGCTAATTCCACCGGGACGGCCAGCAATTCTTTTACGATTGGATCATTGGCCGTTTCCACTTCGTTCCATGAACCAAGCGGGATGAATTTCTTGTCGCGGAGCAACCCGAACCTCCGCCGCGCACCCTGCCACGGGCGCAAATCATCGGCGGTGACGACCAGCGTCATCGGTTTGCCGTCGAACTGTTCATGGCCGCGGGAAAGCTGATCCAAAAACCGGAGCCACCAATGCACATGCCGCGCACCGAGGCCGGCCAGCGGATTGTCCAGCAACAACACTTCCGGCCGGAGAATCAACGCCCGCGCGAGCGCCACGCGCTGCCGCCAGTTGGCCGCGACGTTTGCCGGCATCACATCGGCGAGCGGGGACAATTCCATCAGCTCCAGCAGCCCGTTCACTTCCGGCACCGCCGCGTCCGGCGTCAGATTTTTTTGGTAGCGTAGCGGCAGCGCGACGTTTTCGGCAATCGTCAACTGATTGAACAATTGTCCGTCCTGAAATACAAATCCCACCCGCAACCGCTCGGCCAGTTCCGCCTCGCCGAAATTCAGCGTGTCGCTCCCGAACAATTTGCATCTGCCGGCGGCCGGCGGCATCAGCCCGGCGGCCAGCATCAGC
Source organism: Verrucomicrobiota bacterium (assembly GCA_049519195.1). Classification (GTDB taxonomy): domain Bacteria; phylum Verrucomicrobiota; class Verrucomicrobiia; order Limisphaerales; family UBA11358; genus UBA11358. Next base: position 2,727 of record JBEKRA010000170.1, on the reverse strand, counting down.
AAATCGCTTTTGCCGGAGCGCTCCTGCCCGGCGATCACCCAGAATTCCCCCGCCGCCACCGACCAGTTCACGTCCTCGACCACCGTGAACGACGTGTCGCGCATCGCAGCGACGCTCACGCCGCGCATTTCGATGGCCGGGATGTTTTGGTTTTCGCTCATGTCAGCTTGGCGGAGCGCCGATTTCCAAATCGGCATGTTCCAAAGGAGGCAGCCAAAGCGCCGAATCGGAGTTCGGCGCTCCGTTCTTCAGCCTGAAATTGAATCTACCTTTCATGTCACGAGGTAAAGCACGATGAACAGCGCGTCAATCAGCACGCACACGATAACGCCTTGCGTGACCGCGCGCACCGCCACGCGCGAGACTTCCTCCAGCCGCAGCGGTTGCGCGAGACCGTGATAGCACGTCACGATGGCGATGAAAAATCCGAACGCGACGGTTTTCAGCGCCAGCAGCGCAAAGTCCAGCCAGCCCAACGATTCGACGATTTGCTTGAAATAGTCGCCCGGTGCCAGCGGCACGTCCTGCAAAAAGGCGAACAGATAGCCGCTCGCCAGCGCGCCGATGATCAGATAAACCGTCAGCGCGAAAACGCCCAGCGCCATCCCGATGACGCGCGGCACGATGAGATAATGCACCGGGTCAATCCCCAGCCCCTCCAGCGCCTCGACCTCGCCCAAGGCGCGCGCGGTGCCGAGTTCAATCACGTTTGCCGTGCCGACGCGCGCCAGCACCAGCATGGCCGCCAGCAACGGCCCCAGTTCCCGCACGACCACAATCACCATCGTCGAGCCGAGATAATTGATCGCGCCGACTTTCGCCAGAGCCGAAACCGTCTGCCCGACGACTAGAAATCCCAGCGCCAGCGCCACAAAGAAAAACATCGGCAGCAGCGCCACGCCGGCGCGCGCGATTTCCTGCCGGATGCGCGGGCGGATGACGTTTTTCGCCACGCCGGATTTTCTCAAAATCACGCCAAGTGTGATCAACGCAAACGCGCCGAGTCCTTGCACCGTCAGCAGGAACAGGAACAGCTTCCGCCCCAGCAAATCCGTGTAGGATTTGGGCAGCGCCGTGCGCCGAAACACTTGCGTGTTCGTCAGCTCGAAAGCCTTGGCCAGATTACCGCGCACGGCAGCAGCGTAGCCCAACGAAATAATATTTCAACGCAAAGACGCCAAGACGCGGAGCCGCAAAGTTTTTTTCTTGGCGGCTTTGCTTCTTTGCGCCTTTGCGTTAAAACTGTCCGCGTGACGCACGCCGAAGCCAAGAAACGCCACGCGCAACTCGCCGACGAAATCCGCCGGCACGATCGCGCCTACTACGTCGAAGGCCGGCAGCTCATCACCGACCGAGAATACGATCAGCTTTTCAAGGAATTGCAGGAGCTGGAAAAACAATTTCCCGAACTTGTTACGCCCGAATCGCCCACGCAACGCGTCGGCGGCGCGCCGAGCGAAAAATTCGCCCGCGTCAAACACCTCGTGCCGATGCTCTCGCTCGACAAAATCACCGCGAGCGATTCTCCGACCAAGGACGAGGAACCGGATCGCGACAAACGAAATCGCGCGCAGGACGAAAACACGCTCGCCGAACTTCGCGCCTTCGACGCAACCATCCGCAAGCATCTGGGCCGCGACAAAATTCAATACATCATCGAGCCGAAGGTGGACGGCGTGTCCATCGGCGTCCATTACCGCCACGGCAAGCTCGCGCTCGGCGTCACGCGCGGCGACGGCGCGGAAGGCGACGACATTACGGCGAATCTCAAAACTGTTCGCGGCATTCCGTTGGAACTGCATTTGAAAAATCCCCCCGCTCTGCTTGAAGTCCGCGGCGAGGCTTACATTTCCATCAAAGAATTCGACGCGCTCAACGCCAAGCTTGCCGCCGCTGGTGAAAAACCTTTCCCCAATGCCCGCAACGCCACCGCTGGCATGCTCAAGCAACTTGACCCGAAGCTGGTCGCGCAGCGCCCGATTCGCGCCGTGTTTTACGCCACCGGAGCATTTCGTAGCGGCGACGCCCCGTCGCCGAAAGGTGCCAGCGACGTCCCCGTCGCTGGAAAACAGGCAAATCTATTTTCACCAGGCGACGAGGCGTCGCCGTCACCTGATCTGCGACGAGGTGTCGCAGCTGCGCCGTTCAAGACGCATTCCGAAATGCTGGAAACTCTCGCCGAATTCGGTCTTCCCACGCAAAAGCTCTGGTGGGTTTGCGACGGCATCGAGGAAGTTCTGAAAATTTATCGCGAGAAAGTCGTCGCGCATTACGACGAAGACCGCGACCTGCGCCGGCAGTTGCCTTACGAGATTGACGGCATCGTGCTCAAGGTGAATACGCTGGCCGACTGGCCGCGCATTCCCGGTCGCAGCCGCGCGCCGGGCTACGCCATCGTCCACAAACCCGTGCCGTGGATCACGCCGGCGGAAACCATTTTGAAAGCCATCACCGTGCAAGTCGGGCGCACCGGCGTGCTCACGCCCGTGGCCGAACTGGAACCCGTTTTTGTTCAAGGCTCGACGATTGCGCGCGCCACGCTCCACAACGAGGACGAAATCCGCCGCAAAGACATCCGCATTGGTGACACCGTGGTCATCCGCAAGGCCGGCATGGTCATCCCGGAAATTTTCGAGGTGGTGAAAACCAAACGCCCGCCCGGCGCGAAGGAATTTGATTTGTTCAAACACGTCGGCGGCAAATGCCCCGCGTGCGGCGGGCCGATTG
>JBEKRA010000169.1:0-5510 GCA_049519195.1 Verrucomicrobiota bacterium | reverse complement strand
GCTGGAAACCCTGCTGGCGCGAAGCGGAATCCAGATTGACAGAGTTCAAAAACCAAAACCGCTCACCGAAGCCAGCCGCCTGCGCGCGGAGGGAAAATTCGGCGGGGCGGAAATGATATTGAAATCGCTGCTGGCGGAAAACCCGTCCAACTTGGACGCGGCGCTGATGTTGATGCGGCTTTACGCCCAGGATTTGCGCCGCAGCGACAAGGCGGCGGAAGTTCTCCGGGCATTGGAAAAACAGCCGCACATCCCGTCCGCCCACATCGAATACGCATCCCGCTCCATCAATGAATGGGGCCAGAAGAAATCCGCGCCAGCCGCCGTAGTGCTGCCGGAGTCCGTTGACGAGCTGCTGGCCTGCGGCTATTTCGGCACGGCCATTGAAATTCTGGAGCAAAAAACCGCGGAGCAGCCGGGGGATTTTGATTTGTGGCTGAAACTGGCCGAGGCGCACGGTCGTTTCTCCGGCAACATACATGGCGCCGAAAAAATCGTCCGGAAAATCGAATCCAATCGCGGCTTCAGCGCGGAACAAATCCAGATTGCGAAGGCCAGACTCAAGGAATGGCGCGAAGCGAAGCAGCAACGGAATTAAGTTTTGCCGCCGTCCGGCGATTTGTTTGATTGACGAACCGGTTTTTCAATCCGACATTCGGCAATCGAAATTTGAGATTTATTCATGCCTCTTTACGAATACGAGTTGTGCGAGGGCGAGTGCAAGGCGTGCGGCGGGAAATTCACCTTGAACCGCCCGCTCTCGGCCAAACCGCTCACGAATTGTCCCGCGTGCAAGCGGCCGGTGCGGAAAATTATTTCCGGCTTCAGCACGCCGCACAAGCTCAAGCCGCTGTCCATCTCCGACGCGAAAAAGGCAGGGTTCACCGTGCTCAAGAAAATCAGCAAGGGCGAATACGAAAGGCAGTGAAGCTGGTTGAGGGTTGAAGGTTGAGGCTTGAGAGTCAGAAAGTGCGCGCCGAAACCTCAACTGCCAGCCATCAACCGTCAATTTTCTTTTGAATTCATTTTTGACTGTGGTTGTCCAATGAACTAGCCTGATAATTCCAAATGGGTTTCAGCCTTTCAAACTTGACACGGTGGCTGTTCATCGTCGGTGCGACGCTGGCGGTGGCCTGTTCCACCGAAGCCCAGCGCGCGGGGCGGAGGCCGGGACAGTCCATTATATTTTCATCGGCGGATGATGAGGGCGTCAGTTCCAACGTGCCTTCGCTGGCCGCCAAGCCGCCGGAGTTGCCCGATTTCGTGACCACAGTCCAGTCACCAGCCATGAATTTTGGCGCCAAGTCCCAGAGCGATCCGCTGCCCGAGCCGCAAAGGCCGGCCATTTCGGCCGGCCAGGTCCAACAAATGCGGCGGCTGCTAGACGAGCGGAAGAATTGGGCGCTGCTGACGCCCCAAGAAATCTTTGGCCTGCCGACGCAGGAAAAAATCCTCGGCGTTCAGGATCGCAACACATTCGGCCAGTTGAAGAACGAGACCGTTGTGGCTGAATATTACGAAAGGCAGGAGCAGTTGCGCGCCCGCACGAACGGCGGCAATTTCGGCGCGGCGGATGCGACGCCGCACTGGGACTTATCGGGCGGCCGTGAGTTGCAGACGGAGTCCGGCGTTTGGACTCCCGGCGGCAGGGTGGAAAATTCGGCATTGTTGATGAATCAATTTTTGAACGGAGCGCCGGACAGCCGCGCCAGCCCGGCCCAGTCCCCGAAAAACGGCTGGCCAAAACCATTCAACCTGCCCGCGTCGTCGCCCGGACCAACGCCGGAAAAACTGGCCGCCATGGAACAATTTCAGCAATTGCTCAAGCCGCGTTCGCCATCCGGTGACACCGCAAAAGCCTCATCGTTGGGCAGCCCGATTTTTTCCCCGTCGTCCACAGCGTTCAACCCCGCGTCAGGACAGCAGGCGGCTGTTCCGGTCGGCGCTTCATTCACGCCGTTGAGCAGCGGGATCGCGATGCCGGCCGGCGTGACCACGTTGCCGGGGCTGCTTGGCCCGACAAACACATCCGCGCCGGCGTTCGCGCCGGAATGGAAACTACAGCCGCCGCCGTGGATGTCGTCGGCGCCGCAGCCGGGAGTGATTCCGCAGCGCAAATTTTAATGCGCGGAAGTAAGCAGAAGGACCTGTTCGAGGGTTGAAGTGCCGGCGCGCGCGCGATCAAGTCCCGCCATGCGGAGCGTGCGCATGCCTTCCTGGATGGCGACCTTGCCCATTTCGCGCGTGCTGGCGCGGGTAATGATGAGTTTGCGGATTTGATCGCTGATGGTCATGGCCTCGATGATGGCCATGCGTCCGGCGTAACCGGAATTTTTGCAGCGCTCGCAGCCGCGGCCGCGGAATAGCTGCACGCCCTGGAAGGTTGCCGGATCAATGCCGAGGTCCTCGAACATTTTTGCCGGATAGGACACCGTCTCCTTGCAATGCGGACAGATGCGGCGCAGGAGGCGTTGCGCGCAGGAGAGAATGACCGAGGATGAAATCAAAAACGGCGCGATGCCCATGTCATCGAGGAGCGCGATGGCGCCGGGCGCGTCGTTGCAGTGCATCGTGGAGAGCACCTGATGGCCGGTGAGCGCGGCTTCGATGGCAATCTCGGCGGTCTCGGTGTCGCGAATTTCGCCGATCATGATGATGTCCGGGTCCTGGCGCAAAATGGAGCGCAGGGCGTTGGCGAAGGTGAGTCCGATGTCTTTTTTGGTCGGCACCTGGTTGATGCCGGGCACCTGGAATTCCACCGGGTCTTCAACTGTGACGATGTTCCATTGCGGGCTGTTCAACTCATTGAGAGCGGAATAGAGCGTCGTGGTTTTGCCGGAGCCGGTCGGGCCGGTGACTAGAATCAGTCCGTGCGGGGCGTCAATGGCGAATTTGAACTGCTTGAAGGTGTCGGCGTCCAGGCCGAGTTTGTCAATGCTCGCGGTAAGATTGGACTTGTCGAGCACGCGGAGCACGATTTTTTCGCCATGCACCGTGGGCAGCACGGAAACGCGCAGGTCGTAGTCCTTGCCGGTGACCTTGACCCGCATGCGCCCGTCCTGCGGCAGGCGCCGTTCGGCGATGTCGAGGCTGCTCATGATTTTGAAGCGCGAGGCGAGCGCCAGTTGCATCTGCTTGGGCGGCGGCGTCGCGTCCATGAGCACGCCGTCCACGCGGTAGCGCAGCCGCATGACTTTCTCGAACGGTTCCAGGTGAATGTCGCTGGCGCGGTCTTTGATGGCCTGGACGATGATCAGATTGGCGAGCTTGATTACGGGCGCCTCCTCGCTTGAGGCGGCAAGCTTGTCGAGGTTGACTTCTTCGACGATTTCCTTGATGGCTTCGACGGTGTCTTCCTCGGCCTCCTGTTTCGCCGCGTCCTGAATGATGTCTTCCATCGAGCCGCCGCCCTTGGCGGAATCAATGGCGGCGAGTTTGTCCGCGATGGCTTTTTCGGACGCGATCAGCGGGGTGATTTCGAGTTTGGTGATGCGCTTGACGTCGTCGAGGGCGAGGACGTTGAGCGGGTCGGCCATGGCCAGGAACAATTTGTTTTCCAGCCGGGCGACGGGAAGGACCTTGTGGTTGTATTCTGTTTCACGCGGCAGCAGGTCGGCGATGTCCTCCGGGATGCTGATGCGTGCGAGGTTGATGGGCGGGACGTTGAGCACGCGGCCCATGCACACGGCCAGGTCCTGCTCGCTCACGTAGGCCTTGTCCACGATGAGTTTGACGAGGCGCGCGCCCTCCTTCTTTTGTTGTTCGAGCAATTCCTCCACCTGCCCGGCGGTCAGCAGCCCGTCCTCGACGAGCGCGTCGGCGATGCGTTCTCCAAATGATTTGACTTTGGCCATGGCTCACCGAAAGGCTTTGCGAATCATTTGGATCAATTCCGGTGGTGTCGTCAGATACCACAGCAGCCGGTAGGATGTGGCCTCGGCCAGTTCCTTCGCCGCCTGCCGGTTGAATGGGTTGGCCGTCGCCACCAAAATCGCCTTGCTCATCCGGTCAAAGGGCGCCACGCACCAGCGCCGGCACAACTCCGCCGGAAAGCCGCGCAACAAATCCATGTCAACGTCGTAACGTTCGAATGGCAGAAAGGCCGTGCGCGATTTGTCGGCGAGCAGCTTGAGCGATTTGTCCACTGGAAAAACCCCCTTGTCACCCAGCACCTGGATGAACGGCTCGGCCACGTCCAGTTGCGCCCCGGTCAAATCCGGCGTGTGCCAGCACAGATCAAAATCGCCGGCGCTGATGACCTTGCTCTCGGCAAAAATCTTGTGCATCGTCTGGCGGCCGTCGTCAATTTCCTCCTCCTCCGCGCGCGCCTTTTTGTTGAGCCGGCCCGTCTCGGCCTGCGGCGCCAGCGCCGCCGGTTCGGCCGCCTCGGCCTGCGCCGCCGAGTTGCTGGCCGCGTTCTCGATATTCTGGAGCGCCGTCTGCACGTCAACGTCGTTCGGCTGCCGCTGCAGCACCGTTTCATATTCCAAAATCGCCGACGAAAGCTGTCCCATCTCCGTGTAAGCCTCGGCGATGCGTTTCGATATCCGGATGACATCCGGTTCCCGGCCCAGTCTTGTGTAGGCCTCCTTGAGAATTTCCAGCGACTGGCAGTCGCTCGGCTGCGACTGGACAATGACTTCAAACATCTCAACCGTCTGTTTCAGTTGAGACTCTTCAGCAGGACTTAATGTGGCGTTTGCCATGAGAACTGCGATGAATCTAAGCCTTCACCACGGCAAGCGCAACTCTCATTCCCGGTCGTGTCCTGATTCGTGGCGGCGGTGCCGGCAGCCCCGCCGTGCGCCGCGGCAGCGGCGCACCCGCCATTTGAAATTTGGACACCACCTTATTCCCGTCTCGCTTGCGGGATTGATTTCCGTCAGCATCTGCGGAATCGTAATCTCGTAATCACGTCCGGCGGAAACCGGATCAAAAATGCCGCAACCCGCGCCCATCATGGAACCCGCGCCCGGCGAACGCCTACTGCGCTTCGTCGGCGACCGTGTCCGCTTCACGCTTCGCGCCGGCGCGGAGCGCGCCGGCTGGCGCGCGCTGCTCCGCACCAACCTCGGACGCGCCGCCGCCCGCCGCCGCGAAATCATCGCCGCCCACGCCGGCGGCGCCGCCGCCGCCGGCGCCTCGTGGCGCGACGTGCCGATGCGGAAAAACGGCGGCGCTTGGGAAATTGAATTGCCGCTCGCTGAAACCGGCTGCTTCAAGGCCAAGGCTTATCTGCTCGACGAAAAAAACTGGCAGCACTGGCCGGACGGCGCGGACGTGGGAATTTCCGTCCACCCGAATTTCGCCCGCACCGCCAACACGATTTATTGCGCCTTCCCGCGGCTTTTTGGCCCGACAAAAAATCTGCCGTCCGCGCGTGACGAAAAAATCGAGGCGCAAATCAAGGCGCTCGACGGGAAAAATTTCGCCGTCATCCCGCCGTCCGGCAAGCTTCGGGACCTGACGCGCCAGTTGCCGCACATCGTCCAGACGCTCGGCTGCCGCAT
>JBEKRA010000168.1:0-5515 GCA_049519195.1 Verrucomicrobiota bacterium | reverse complement strand
CCATGACGCAGGGATGTTCAATGGCGGAAACCCAAACCCCGGCCTTCGCGTCGAGCGTGCTCGCGAAATGGTGCATGACCATGTTGTTCGCCTCGGTCGCGCCGCTGGTCCAGATGATGTCGCCGGGCTGGCAGCCGAGAAACGCGGCGAGCTTTTCGCGCGCGTCGGTCATGGCCCGGTTCGCCGCCGTGCCAAATTGATGCGGGCTGGAGGCATTGCCGCCGATGTTGAGCGTGGCGTTGAGCCAGGCGTCACGCGCCCCGGCAATGACGGGCGCGGTGGCGTTATGATCGAAGTAAATCATCGGCCAGGCAGGATACAATCGGCGGCAAGGCTGGCGAGTTTTTTGTGCGCGCGTGTCGTGCGTGCGGCCCAATTTCACCATGCTTCCCGAACGCGGTAAAACTGGCAGTGGTAATTTGTCGCCGTATTATCCGAGACCGAAAACGAATTGCTGGAACTCCAGTTGGTGCTGATGACGTTCCACGTCACAAGGTTGGTCGAAGCTTCCACAAAATTTGTCGAGCCTGGCCTGACGCCGGTGATGTTCAGGCAGAACGCGCCGTTGGTGTTGATTCCGGCAAAATTCATAGTCAGTTGCATGAACAAGTCGCTCAAATCGGTGGCATTCGCGGCGTCGCCGAGCCACGGCGAAACGCCAAAAATTTCCTGCATCGTCCGCAAAAACGAGCTGTGCGTGCAATAAATGTTGTTGCCATAACCGCCGCCGCGCGCCAGCGGCGAGAGCAGGATCATGCCAATCGGCCCGTCGCTGCCGTTTTCGCCCTCGTCCCAGGTGATGAACACCGCGCCGTTGTTGGAATACGCCGCGGAAGCGAGAATTTGCGGCACATTGGCGGCAAGCCAGTCGTCCGTCTGCCGGACGGGATTATACCACGGCGCGCAACTGTCATGGCCGTCATCGCACAAGTTGGGCGTGATGAAATTGTAGCGCGCGACGGAATTGTTTGCGAGGTCGCCCGCCAGTTCGGAGCAGGGCCGGATGTGAGCCAGTCCATAGGCGTCATACGGATTATTCGTGCCCGTCACGTCGTCGAAAAAAACAAACGGATCGTGTTTCGGCACATAACCATTGAAGGCCGTCAGAGGCACCACGTCGCCGACGATGTCTTCCTGATACGCTTTCCACGAGATGCCCGCGCTGCGCAATTGCGCGACCAGATGGTTCGTCGTGTTCTGGTGGTTTATGGCGGGATCGTTGTTGTCAAAAATCCCGAAGTTGGTTCCGGCCTCCATCCAGAGATAATCCGGCTCGCTCGGATGCAGGCAGGGCGGGTTGTAATACTTCCCGCAATGCGACGCCAGCGGGAGCAGCGTCCCGTTGATGAACGGTGCGTCCACGCTGCCGTTGAAGTCGGCCCAGTCATGGTTTTCAAACACGATGACGAACACGGTTTGAACCGGCGGCAGGTTTCCGGCGTGCGCCGCAGCCGCCAATATCGGCAACATCAGAACTGCCCGAAGCGCCTTCATAATGAGTGCAAACTAGCGCGAAACGGGGAGAAGTAAAGCCGCGCTCAACGCCATGAACATCGGGACGCAATTTTTTCTCTGACCCCCGCTTGAAACCGATGCCGGAGCCTGTCACTTGGGCGGCGCCGGCTTGTGGCTTTCAGTTGTTTCGGGCCAATTATCCGTTCGGAACGGGACCGCTGGAAGGCCCGCGCCGTTGTAGAGCGTCGCCAACGGATAGGATTGCCAGGCGTAACGAGCCGCCACGGGTTCGGGCACCATCGGAGAGGCGGCCACAATTGAGGCGCCTTCAATCCTGGCGTCGGCCCAATACCATTTGCGGTCTTTTCCGGCGATTTGAAATTCTCCAAGTTTGCCGCCCTTGAATGCCAATCCGCCGTCGGTGTGGTCAAAATGAAGTTTGAGCGCGCCCGGCAGAGGCTCAAGAGATTTGAACACCGGCCCCTGATACGGAATTGTTTCGCCGTAATGCCGCGCCAGCGCGCAGAACGCTAGGCGGTCGCCGACAATTTTTTTGTCCGCCGGATGAATGTTGTCGGGATCGCCGGTGTCAATCGTGACCGCCAGCGCGGAGTTGCGAACTTTGCCGGCGGTCAGGGCTTGGGCTTCGCGCAGCTCCGCCCATGAGGATTCAGACGGTTGATTCTGGTGCTGCATGAACGCGGGCAGGCTGACGATGTAAAATGGAAGGTCGCCTTGACCGAACAGTTTTCGCCAGTCGCCAATCATCGCCGGCAACAGCGTCCGGTATTGATACGCGTGGTCGGCGTTCGCTTCGCCTTGATACCAGATGACGCCGGAGATGGCGAGCGGCGCGACCGGCTCCAACATGCCTTGATACAAAACCGAAGGAATGACGGGCCAGTTCTCGAAACCCATCGGCAACGGATGCGGCGGCCGGGCGTCAACGCTGACCGCGCCTTTCCATTCGCCCGCCAGCGGAATCACCGTGCCGTCGCCCAGCACCAGACGGAGCGCATCCGGTTTGCTCATGAATCCGCCATCCGGCTTCGTCTTGAACACGCGAACCGCCACGAGATTTTTGCCCGGTTTCAAAATGCCGGCCTTCAGCTCATAGGCGCGGGGATTTTCCACCCAGGCGCTGGCGCCGACCCACTGGCCGTTGATGTAGGTGGTGTCCATCCGCTCGACGACGCCGAGATAAATCATCGTCCTGCCGGGCGGCAACGGGTTCGGAAGCGTGATTTCCTTGCGAAACCAGCAGACACCCGGCGTGTCAGGCATGCCCAATTCCCGGAAGCCGCCGGGAATTGGCACGGCCTTCCAGCTTGAATCGTCCAAATCCGCCGCCATCCAATTGTTTTTCAAGCCGCTGTCGTAATCGTCATACCAGTGCATGATGTAATTGCCGTATTCCGGCCCGCCTTTGGCTTTCAGGCGCTCCAGCTCGGCCAACTGCGCGTCAAAATCCTTCAACCGATGCAGGGTTTCCGGGCTGGTCCACGCCTCCGCCGGCGTGCCGCCCAGACAATCTTCGACCAGTCCGACTGGAACGTGAATATCTTCCTGAACCCTGCTTCCGAAGAAATAAGCCGCGGCTGAAAATCCTCCTTCTTCGGCGACTGACCGTGGCGAGCAAATTTTCCATTTGCCCTGCGGGATTGCCGCCGGCGAATACGCCACGCGAGATTGAACTTTGAAAAACCGGATTTCCGGATGGTTCGCCGCGGCGATTTCGTTTGTGCCATTTCTCGTCCGCTCGAGTGGAAGTTCCATGTTGGATTGCCCGCCGCACAACCAGACGTCGCCCACCAAAACCTCGCGCAGTTCGGCGTGTTGCGCGCCGTCAATCTTGACGGTGTAGGGGCCGCCGGGCGCGGGCGGCTGAATCCGCGCCTGCCAGCGGCCATCCGCGCCCGCCACCGCCTTCGCAGTGTGGCCGGCAATTTCCACCCGGATCACGTCGCCGGGTTTTGACCATCCCCAGATCGCATTCGGTCTCCCGCGTTGGAGCACCATGTCGTCGCCGAACATCGGGCTGACAAAAGGCGCCGGCAAATTATCGGCGGCGCTGGCAATCAAAGCCAAAAAAACAAAAACGCAAAAAATTTTGAATTTCATGTTTCAAGCCGATCGAATTTTCATTTGCTGGTTAGCGAGGGAAAAAGCACGTCGTTTCCGCGCCGAGTCCTTTTGAGACGGACGAGAGCATGACAGATGCAATCATCACGGCATTGCCGCACACTTTTGTTTCATAAATGGGCTTTCAGCTTGAGCACCACGACGCTGTCCGGCGGCAGGGTGTAAATGGATCGCGGCTTGACGCCGGAGATGGTGGTGGTGACCGGGACAACATTTCGCGGATGTTGGATTGAATTGGTGTCCTCCGGCTCACCGGCCAGAACAATCGCGACGCCTTTGGAAGCGACCTCGGCGCCTTTGATTTCGATGTCCAGCGATTCGGCGGTCGGCTGTGGATTCACCAGCTTGAGAATGATTTCGCCCGTCTTGCTGTCGCGCGTCGCAGAGCATTGGACTGATGTTTCTGATGACGCGACCGCCAGAATTTCGTCGCCCAGATTCCGGCTGAACATTTGCAGCGCGTAGTAGCTCGGCGATCCGTAGGCCGAAAGCGCGTCGTAGCCAATCATGTCCGGCCGCCATTGCCGCGCGCCGGGATTCACGTTCACGAACAACGGCGCGTAACACTGCATTTTGATGATGTCGGCGTTGCGCTCCATCGCCGCCATGAAAATGCCGTCGCCAATCGCGGCTTTCATCGTCGGCGTCGGCGGTTGTTTGCGTGCGCCCGCCTCCCATGGTTTGATGGCGGCGTCCTCGTGCGCGGCCCATTCGCCGACAAAGATTTCCGGGCCGGTGCGGTCGTATTTTCGGGCGTAATCGGGAGCCATTTGGAGAAACTCGTCCGTTGACCGGTAGTAATGCTCGTCAGTCATGTCGGGCTGGCGGCTGTGGACATGCGAAGTTTCCGGCTGGTCGTTGCCCATGGTGGAAATCGTTTTAAGCCGCGGATACCGCGCTTTGATGGCGTCGTGAAATTGCGCGAACCGCTCGTCGTAACTCTTCGATTTGTCGAACCAGTCTTCGTTGCCGATTTCGACGTAGTTCAACTTGAACGGCGCGGGATGGCCGTCTTTTGCGCGCCGCGCGCCCCATGCCGTGTTCGTGTCGCCAATCACATACTCGATTTCCTCCAGGGCTTCCTGCACGAATGGTTCGAGATCGTGGCCGGGATTGACATGCGCGCCCTGGAGAGAATAGCCGGCATAGACCGCCAGCACCGGTTCGGCTTTCATGTCCTCGCACCATTCTAGAAATTCCAACAAGCCCATGCCGTCGGTTGAGCGATAGCCCCACGGGCACTGATGGCCGTGGCGTTCTTCAATCGAGCCGGTTGTTTTCTTCCATTCAAACCGCGTCTCGACCGTGTCGCCTTCGACATAATTGCCGCCGGGGAAACGCAGGAACTTCGGGTTCAAGTCCACCAGCATTTGCATCAAATCCTTGCGCAGGCCGTTCGGGCGGTCGTTCCACGTCGGCGGAAACAGCGAAACCAAACCGAACCAAACCGTTCCCGGCCGGTCGAGCGTGATGACAAATCGCGCCGCCGCCGTCGGGGCAACTTTCCCCGTCTTCAGCGTCAGCTCATATTTTTTCCAATCCGCCGCGAGTCCGGAAAATTTTCCTTTCGCGTAAACCGTGCTGCCATCCTCGCTCACGATGGACACGGTGACCGGCCCGGAAAAACCGGCTTCGGCTCTGGCGAGAAAAGTTGCGCGGTAAGTGGTCTTCGGTTGCACGGGAATGCCCCAGTAACCGCTGTTGGCAACGCCCGCCGGTTGATCTTTTGACGCCTTCGTCACCGTCAGCCGCAGGCTCGTCGTGAGCTTGTCATTGAAAGCATTGTTTGTGTCGAGCGCGATGGTCGCTGCGGAACCGGCGTTGTTAACCGCCGACCAGTGGATCGGCGTGTTGGTGTCATCCAGAAAAGCCCGGTTCTGAATCAACTCGGCGTAAAGCCCGCCGTCGTAGGAATGGT
>JBEKRA010000167.1:0-5515 GCA_049519195.1 Verrucomicrobiota bacterium | reverse complement strand
ACGCAGTTTTCGTCCAGCAATTTCACCACTATCTATCACAGAGATTTGCTAGATGGTGGATTGGTTTTTATTCCAACAGTTTACTATGAAAAAGGTATTCGTCAGGTTCTTAGCCCCTCAGAGGCTATTGAGAAGCGACAAATCGAGCCCGTAAGAGCGGGGCAAATTGTCGGAATGACAATTAAGGAGTATAAAGACAAGTTCGGATTATGACGCACAGCCGCCTAATATGGAAATTGGCCGCACGCTTCTCCGGTAAGTTGTTCACACCGACCGCACCGCCTGAATAAACGCCCGGATTTTTGCGTGATCCTTTTTGCCGGGCGAACTTTCCACACCGCTGGAAACGTCCACGCCGAATGGCCGGACTTTGCGCACGGCTTCGGCGACGTTCTCCGGCGTCAGGCCGCCGGCGAGAAAAATCGGTTTGCCGAATTTCTGTGCTTCCACCGCCAAATCCCAGTTGAATTTCTCGCCCGTGCCGCCGCGCGCTCCCGGCGAATAGGCGTCGAGCAAATACGCGTCGGTCGGGTAATTGGGAATTTCCTTCAGCGATTCCGCGTTGCGGATGCGGAAGGCCTTCATGCTCATCAGGCCGAATTGTGAGCAGAATTCCGGCGGCTCGTCGCCGTGAAATTGCAGGAGGTTCAAGCCGCACTCGCCGATGGCGCGCGTGACGAGATCTTCGTCCGCGTTCACAAACACTCCTGCGCGCATCACGAAGGGCGGCAGATGTTTTGAAATTTCCGCCGCAACCTCTATTGAAACATGGCGCGGGCTTCCGTCGTAAAAATTGAAGCCCAACGCATCCGCGCCCGCTGCAACGGCGGCCTGCGCGTCGGCGAGGTTTGTAATGCCGCAAATTTTTACCCGCGTGCTCATTTTCGATTTACGATTTTCGATTGATGATTTCTTTCGCGCTGGAATCGCTGGGAGCGCTGGCATCTTGCCGGCGAGTTACATTCTTTCAGCGTCTCGCCGGCTGGAAGCCAGCGCTCCCGGAACGCGCAAATCATAAATCATAAATCATAAATCATAAATCAATTTCAGCCTGCCAGGCGGCTTGCGATTTGGAAAACAACGAACGCGGCGGCATAAGCGAGTCCGGTCATGTAGGCGATTTGAAACAGCGGCCATTTCCAACTGTTGGTCTCGCGGCGGACGACGGCCTGTGTGGAAAGGCATTGCGCCGCCAGAATGTAAAACACGAGGAGGCTCAAGCAGGTGGCGGTGGTGAAAACCGGCGTGCCGTCCGTCCGCGCGGCGTGGCGCAGCGTGTCATAGAGCGACGTGCGGTTGCTGCCGGCGGCGGCGTCCCCGCCAACGCCATAAACGACGGCGAGCGTGGACACGATGACTTCGCGCGCGGCAAATGAGCTGACGATGCCTATGCCGACCTGCCAGTTAAAACCCAGCGGCCGGATGACGGGTTCGATGGCGTGGCCGATGTGGCCGGCGAAGGAATTTTGCAGCGCGCTTTGCGCCGCGATTCTTTTGGCGTCCGCCCGCAATTCGCCGGCCTGCGCCGTCGCGCCGGTTTTTTCAAGTTGCGCGGCCTGGGCGTTCATGGCGATGGCGGCGGATGGCGGGTCGGATTTTGGATAATGCGACAGCGCCCACAAAACCAGCGAGATCGCGAGAATGATGGTGCCGGCCTGCTTGACGAAAATTTTCGCGCGGTCGAACGTGTGGTAAAGCGCGTTGCGCAGTCCGGGCACGCGGTATGGGGGCAGTTCAATCATCAGCGGCTTGCTGCCGCCGGGCAGAATGGTGTGCTTGAAAAGCAGCGCGCTTCCCATCGCGGCCATGATGCCGATGGCGTAGGCGGAGGTGAAGATGGCCGCGGCCTTGAGCGGCGAATCTGGAAAAATCAGCGCCGTGACCATCGCATAGACGGGAATTCGCGCGGAGCAGGTCATCAACGGCGTGATGAGAATGGTCACGAGCCGGTCGCGCGGATTTTCGATGACGCGCGTGGACATGATGGCGGGGATCGCGCAGGCGTGCGCGGAAAGCATGGGCACAAACGCCTTGCCCGGCAGCCCGAAGCGCCGCATGACCTTGTCCATCACAAACGCCGCGCGCGACAGGTAGCCGGTGTCTTCGAGCAGCGACAGCGCGAAGAACAAAATGCAGATTTGCGGCAGAAAAACCAGGATGCCGCCAACGCCGCCGATGACGCCGTTCACCATCATGCTTTGAAGGTCGCCTTCCGGCAGAATCACGCCGATCCGCGTTCCAATCGTCGCAAAAAGATGGTCAATCAGGTGCATCGGGATTTGCGCGGCCCAGAAAATCAGCGCGAAAATCACCAGCATGACGATTTGGAACACGACCACGCCCGCGACCGGATGGGTGACAATCTCATCAATTCTTTCCGTCCACGCCGACCGCTTCACCGCCGACGCATCCATGACGCGCGTGGAAATTTTTTCCGTCCAGTCATAGCGGGCCTGAAACTTGCAGCCGGTGCAGTTGCCGCAATTCGGCTTGTTGTGCAACACGGCCGCCGGCATCGAGCCGCCGGCCAGCCGGCCCAGCTCTTGTTTCAATTGATCAAGACCCGCGCCGGTGCGCGCGGAAACGGGCACGACGACGCAGCCGAGTTCGTCGCGCAGTTTTGCAACGTCAATGCGGATTCCTTCGCGCCGGGCCGCGTCCATCATGTTCAACGCGACTATGACCGGGCGGTCCAGTTCGAGAAGCTGGCTGACCAAAAAAAGATTCCGTTCGAGGTTCGTCGCGTCCACGACGACCAGCGCGGCGTCCGGGGCGGAATGTTCCGCCAGCCGCCCTCGCAGCGCGTCGCTCGCGAGTTTTTCCTCGGGCGACGTGCTGTCGAGGCTGTAAAGTCCGGGCAGATCAACGACAACCACCTGCCGGCCGCCGAAATGCGCGCGCCCGACCTTGCGCTCAACGGTGGTGCCGGAAAAGTTGGCGGTCTTGGCGCGCAATCCGGTCAGCGCGTTGAACAGCGTGGTCTTGCCCGCGTTCGGATTGCCGACCAGCGCGAGCGTGAAGGCGTGATGCGGCAGATGTGGCGGGGAATTTGTTCCCTCGCAACCGCAGGCCGGCGCGGACTGGCTTTTCCCGGCGTCGCTCATGCGCAGTCGCTCCCGCTCATGGCACAATGGCCGGGCTGGCAGACTTCGACCCGGACGCGGGCCGCAAGCGAGGCGGACAGGCCGAGCCGGGAGCCGAAAACGCGGAGAATCAGGGGATCGCCGCCCTTGACCATCTCGACGCGGCGGCCCACGCAAACGCCGAGCATCTTTAGGCGCTGCGTTTCCGCGTCTTCGGTTTCAATGCTCCGCACGACGGCGCAAACGCGCGGCGGCAGCGCGTCAAGGCAAATCAATTTTTTCGGGGCATTGTCTTTTGTTGTCATGGCCTGTGCAAAATAAGCTTTCCCACAAGCAAGTCAAACCATCCGCGCCCGGGGGTTGACGTGAAAGAGGCCGGGCCGGGCGCATCTTGACACTGTTCTTGTAGCGCAGCCGTCCCCGGCTGCGAGTTCCCGCGGCGTCTCGCTGCGAGGCCGCGCCGTTGGGTTGGATTCGCGCGGCGAGACGCCACCCGAACCCGCGGGCGAGGACGCCCGCGCTACGATTTTGCCGGGCGACGCCAAGAACGGTGTCAAGATGCGCCCCTGCCGCCCTTTGTGACAAAACGCCGCTTGACGGGCATCGCTGTTGTCGAGTAAAACCCCGCCCAAGGATGTGCTGGGTGGCATCCTCAAGTCGGAGTTTTGATAAGTGGAAAATTGGAAAATTACGTGAATCTTATGAATCCTATCAAGGCAGAGTCTATTATCGGCTGTATTTTCTTTTGGCTGGCAATAACCGCTGCGCAAGCCCAAACCTCGCAAACCAATCTGGCGGTGACCGTGCGTCACGCGCCCAATCTCAACGGCGGAACCATTCAAGGTTCCGTGCAACAACTCAACGGCGAGAATGTGACCGTCAACGGCGGTTTGGCCATGACCGGCGACCTGCTGGTGCCCGGCACGCCCACTTTGCTCAAGAACGGCAACCCCACCTTTGCCGGCACAGTAGTCGGAAGCGGCGGCACTTCGCCCACCGGTTATCAAGTCACGCTCAACGGCAATTGTTCGCTGCGTTATCTGCGGACGCGCACTACGCCGGTGTCGCTGCCCACGGTGGCGGCTCCACCGCAACCCGCCGGCACACGCAGTGTCACGATCAACAGCGCCGGCCAGTCCTTCGGCGACCCCGCGACGCTCCGCAATTTAACGCTCAATGGCAACGCGGGCATGATTTCGGTGCCGCCCGGAACTTATGGCGCCTTCACCGTGAACGGCGGAAACGGGCTGGTGCTGGGCGTTGTCGGCGGGCTTCAGGCGGTGAATTATAATTTGCAAAACCTGAATTTGAATGGCAATTCCACGTTGAAAATAGTCGGGCCGGTGGTATTGACCGTGGCCAATGGATTCACCGCCAATGGAACGGTTGGTTCATCCAATAATCCAACGTGGTTGCAGCTTCAAGTGTCCAGCGGCGGTTTCACGCTCAATGGCGGCTGCACGGTCTATGGTTTGGTGCTGGCCCCGAATGGAATGGTGATCGTCAATGGCAATTCCACACTGGTGGGCACTTCGGCCAGCGACCAGTTTACGTTGAATGGCGGCGGCTTGGTGCGTTGGGGCGGCTCGTCCACGCAAACGAATCAACCGCCGGTGGCCGCGCCGCAGAGCATTACGCTGGCGGAAAACAGTTCGACCAACATTACCCTGACCGGCTCGGATTCACAGGGCAGAACGCTGACCTTCACGCTCCTGACACTGCCAGCCCACGGAACGGTCAGTGGCACGCCGCCCAATGTGACTTACAAACCAGTGACCAATTACTTCGGCAGCGATGCCTTCACCTTCAAAGTGAACAACGGGATCACCGACTCGTTGCCGGCGACCGTTTCGCTGACGGTCACCCAAGTCTATTATCCGCCAACCGCTTTTTCACAGTCGCTCACGAATTTTGAAGATACCGCGCTACCCGTGACGTTGACTGGTTACGACCCGCAGGGTTGTGCGTTGACCTTCTCCGTGTTGACGCAGCCGGCACATGGAACCTTGAGCGGGACGGCACCCAATCTTACTTACCAGCCGGCCACGAATTATTTCGGCAATGACTCTTTCACGTTTCGGGTTAATGACGGTGTGTCGAATTCCATCCCCGCAACCATCAGCATCACCAACCAACCGGCGGACGATCCACCGGTGGTTGTCGCGGGGCCAAATCAACTGATCATTTTACCGACCAACTTTGTCAACCTTGCCGGTTCGGTCACCTATGATGTATTTCCCGGCACGGTGGATACAGTTGTCTGGAGCAAGGTGAGCGGTCCGGGCAACGCCACTTTCAGCAATCCTTCAAGCACGCTGACCACAGCGACTTTCAGCCAGTCAGGCATTTATCGGCTGCGCCTGTTTGCCAGCGATTCATTCTTGAGCGGCAGCAATGATCTTTTCATAACGGTGGATGCACCGCCCGTGGTC
>JBEKRA010000166.1:0-5531 GCA_049519195.1 Verrucomicrobiota bacterium | reverse complement strand
CTGGTTTGCGCCGCTCATGTTGGAACGTAAGATGAGCCATTTCATGTCCGGTGGGAACATTGCGTTCGGTTCGAGCGCGTAATCGTGCCTGCTCATGTTCACCAGTTTTTCGGAGTGGAACACGCCGGGACTGATCAAATTTTTCGTGTCAAAGTTTCCGGCGGACTGGTCGGGCAAAAGTTCAGGTTGAAATATAAGCTTTCGCTGCCCGGCTCGGTTGAAAGCTGCACGACGCGATGGCCGGTGTCGGCGTCAATCCATTCTGTGGGCTGGTTGGTGTCCGCAGCCCATGCGCGGGGAGAAATAAGGCAAACGGCAGTCAGCGCGACGACAGCCGGCGGGTAACGGTCAAATGAACCTGAAAGCCGCAATTAACTGGCCGCAAAAACGCACAAAAGGCGCATAAAGACTCATGCCTTTCACGTTTTTGAAAGACAACTTGCCTTCACCCTCCGGGGGGAAAACCCACCGCGCAGCCAGTGCCCTGCAAACGCTTTTATTCTGTGTCTTTTGCGCCTTTTTGCGGCAATTCATACTGCGGAATTTGGGATGAAACCGCCGTGCGTCGTAGCGGCGTCTGGCAGAGCGCCGCAAACCGTTGACAATTGAGGAGTGCGGCTTTCCGCCGAAAGCCGCCACGCTGCTTTTGCAGAAGTCACCAAATGTGATTTCCATGACTTTTACCATTTATCGGTGCGGAATTGCGCGGCGGGCAGGCCGGCGGCGTTGAACAGGTTGCAGCCGTCGGGAAAATTCACCCAGGCGTAGCGCACCGCGACTGGCGCGAGCACGGCGGGTTACGCGGATTTACTTGTCACCGAAATAACCTTCTGCTTCTTTTCGAAGGTCTTCTAATTCTTTATTCCCGACATCAAAGGTATCGCTGTCCCTTACCTCGAAATCTGCCTCTGCCCAATCTGCGCAGAGCAACGCCGCCTGTTCCAAAACAATCTTGGTTGCCTTCTCCTGCTTGTCCGGCGGATAACCGTGCTTGCGCAGGATGCGTTTCACGGCGACGCGAATTTTGGCCCGGACAGATTCGCGCTCCGTCCAGTCAATCTTGACACTATTGCGGATGGTCGCGACCAGTTCGTGGGCAATCGCCGTGAGCGTGGGTTCACCGAGCACCTTCACGGCGCTGTCATTGACTTCGAGAGCGTCGTAAAAGGCAAGTTCATCTTCGGTCAGCTTGAGGTTCTGCCCGCGCTTGCCGGCTTCGCGCATTTGCCGGGCGAGTTCGATCAATTCCTGAATCACCGCCGCCGCTTCAATGGCGCGGTTCTGATATTTGCGGATGGATTCCTCCAGCATCTCGGCAAAGGACTTCGATTGAATCAGGAATTTCTTTGAGCGAACCCGGATTTCGTTGCTCAACAGCTTGCGCAACAATTCCACGGCAAGGTTCTTTTGCGGCATGTTGCGCACCTCGGCCAGAAACTCCTCGGAAAGTATCGAGATGTCCGGCTTCTTCAATCCGGCGGCGGCAAAAATATCCACCACCTCATCCGATGCAACCGCTCGCGAAATGATTTGCCGAATGGCAAGGTCAAGCTCCTCTGCGGTTTGCCGTTTCTCTCCGCCAGCCTTGGCAATGGCAGCACGCACGGCCTGGAAGAAGCCGACATCATCCCGAATCTCAATCGCCTTCTTGTTCGGGACGGCGAGAGCGAACGCTTTCGACAAATCGCTGACAATTTGCAGGAACTTCTGCTTGTGCTCTTCCGGCTTCGGCTCCTTGGCGGCAACAGCAAGAACATGTTCCTGTCCCGCAGGAAGCAGGCTCAACTTTTGCGCTGGCGTGCCCGTTGTCCATTTCGACCAGTCAAAACCAAAGAAGAAATCGCAACATACTTCGTATTTTTCCAGCATTACGGCGACGGCCTCTTCTTGATCAATCGCCGTCTTTCCATGACCGCCGCTTTCCGTGTAAACGGCCAGCGCCTGCTTCAACTCATGCGCGAGGCCGAGATAATCCACCACCAATCCGCCAGGCTTGTTGCTGAAAACGCGGTTCACGCGCGCGATGGCCTGCATCAATCCATGTCCGCGCATCGGCTTGTCCACATACATCGTGTGGAGGCACGGTGCATCGAATCCCGTCAGCCACATGTCGCGGACAAGGACGATTTTTAACGGGTCTTTCGCGTCTTTGAACCGCTTCGCCAGCGCTTCGCGGCGCGGCTTGTTGCGGATGTGCCCCTGCCAGTCGAGTGGATCGCTCGCCGAACCGGTCATCACAATTTTAATCAAGCCCTTGTCATCGTCCGCATGATTCCACTGCGGACGCAATTTGACGATGGCATTGTATAACTCGACACAGATGCGCCGGCTCATGCACACAATCATCGCCTTGCCGCCATAAGGAACCTGCGTTTCCATCGCCTCGCGCCGGTCTTCCCAATGCTTCACCAAATCCTCCGCAACCAGGCCGATGCGTTTCTCCGCCCCGACCACTGCCTCAAGCGCCGCCCACTTTGTCTTGAGCTGTTCCTTGTGTTCCAGTTCCTCGCCTTCGGTTGCCTCCTCAAAGTTCGGATCAATCTTCGGCTTCTCCTCCGGCTTCAACTCCAATTTCGCGAGGCGGCTTTCGTAGTATATCGGCACGGTCGCCTTGTCCTCGACGGCGCGCTGGATGTCATAGACGGAAATGTATTCGCCGAAGACCGCGCGTGTGTTGGCGTCAGTCTTCTCAATCGGCGTGCCGGTGAAGCCGATGAATGACGCGTTCGGCAGCGCATCGCGCATGTGCCGCGCGAAGCCATCTATGAAATCATATTGGCTGCGGTGCGCTTCGTCGGCAATCACCACGATGTTGCGACGGTCGGAAAGCTGCGGATATTTTCCGCCCTTTTCCTCCGGGAAAAATTTGTGGATGGTGGTAAAGATGACTCCGCCACTGGCGACTTTGAGCAACTCGCGCAAATGTTCGCGGCTGTTCGCTTGTTGCGGTTTCTGCCGCAGCAATTCATGGCAGCGGGCAAACGTGCCAAAAAGCTGGTCGTCCAGATCGTTGCGGTCGGTGAGCACCACCAACGTCGGGTTCTCCATCGCCCTTTCAAGCACGAGCCGCCCGGCGTAGAACGCCATCGTGAGCGACTTGCCAGAACCTTGTGTGTGCCACACCACGCCCACGCGCCTGTCGCCGGGCGCGCCGCCGGGTTGCGGCTTGGCAAAATAGCCGCCACTGGATTCGCGCAATATCATCTCTCCCGCCCCGCACGCCCGCACGGTTTCGGCCACCGCCGTATTGACCGCGTGGAATTGATGGTAGCCCGCCATCTTTTTGATGACCGTTACACCGTCATCCTCGAACACGACGAAATGCCGGATGAGGTCAAGAAACCGCCGCTTGTCGAACACGCCGCGCAACAGCACTTCCAATTGCGACATGGAAGCAGGCGCAAGAGCCTCACCGGCCACGGTGCGCCACGGCATGAAGCGTTCCTTGTCCGCGCTGATGGTTCCGATGCGCGCCTCCAAGCCGTCCGAAATCACCAGCACCGCATTGTGAACGAATAGCGAGGAAATCTGCTGCTTGTAGGTTTGAAACTGGTTGAATGCCGACCAGATGTCCGCCTGCTCATCCGCCGCGTTCTTCAACTCAATGACGCCGAGCGGCAGGCCGTTGATGAAAATCACCACGTCAGGCCGCCGGTTGTGCTGGCCTTCAATCACGGTGAACTGGTTCACCGCCAGCCAGTCGTTTGCGTCCGAGTCATCAAAATCAACCAGCCGGACAATCTCCGCGCCGATGCTATCGTCTTTGCGCCGGCATTCGACCGCGATGCCATCCACCAGCATCCGGTGAAACGTCCGGTTGTTGGCAATGAGCGATGGATGCTGCGGAACCGTTACTTTGCGAAATGCTTCGTCCAACGCCTCCGCTGGCAAACCGGGATTCAGTTTGTGCAACGCTGTTTTGAATCGTTCCGCCAAAATTGTTTCACCAAACGCCGTCCGCTCCGCCGCCAGTTCGCCCGGTGCAATATCCGGCCCGTGCAAAACTGGATAATTCAACTCACCGAACCATGCCAGCGCAGCATCTTCAACGACGGACTCGGTGAATTTGGCGCTCATGGTTTCTTGCCCTCGATGCGCTTGATCTCGCGGTCGAAATCCGAAATGTATTCGGCGTCCTGCCGCTGGCGATAAGCCTCGTATTCACCTTCCGCCTTGAGCTTTGCCTCCAGCGCGCTCACCTTGCCCTTGTCCCGGAGAATCGGATAGTTCGACAACTCCAGGAAACTGTGCAGGAATTTAACCCAGTCCGCCATCTTCATCAGGATTCCACGCTGGGCGCGGTTCTCGGCCAGATCAAGGTAGGCGGAAACAATCCGGTTCAACTCCTTCACATGCGCCTCGCTCAAATAGTTCTTCGCCACCGTGACATCCGATTTCAAAATCTTCCCGCCAGGCGCGTGCTTCCACGTCATCAAGCCCATGTAAATCTTCTTGGCATCGGCGGAGGAGTAAATCAATTCCGCCGCCGTCTGGCCGGTGATCGCCCAATGCAGCTTGTTCTGCACCGTGGCAAAAAACTCCTTCGTCACCGGCGCGTCAGCGCTGTAATCCACCGCGAGCGCGTAAATGTCCGTGAGCTTCTGATAAAACCGCCGCTCGCTGGCGCGGATTTCCCGGATGCGTTCCAGCAACTCGTCGAAGTAATCCTTGCCGAAAACCTGCTTGCCCCGCTTCAGCCGTTCGTCATCCAGCACGAAACCCTTGATGATGAATTCCCGCAGCGTCTTCGTGGCCCAGATGCGGAACTGCGTGGCCTGATAACTGTTCACCCGGTAGCCCACGGCGATGATGGCATCCAGGTTGTAGTATTTCGTCCCGTATTTCTTCCCGTCCCCGGCAGTATGTTCCAAAATGGAACTAACTGAATCATCAATCAATTCGCCGGTTTGGAAGATGTTTCCCAAGTGCTTTGTGATGGCCGGCCGCTTGACCCCGAACAATTCCGCCAGCGCCTTTTGCGTGAGCCAGACGGTTTCGTCCTTGAAAAACACCTCCACCTTTACCGCCCCGTCCGGCGCGGTGTAGAGGAGAAACTGGTTCTGGCCGCTCATGCGCGGGCCTCCGTGAGTTGGGCGGCGGCGGGCACGCCAGCCTGCCGTAGCATTTGCGCAGGCAGGCGCAACTCGCCCGACAGCAGCTTCGGCAGCAGCGCGTCGCGCAACACGGCGAGTGTGCGGGATTCACGGCGGTTGTGTTCAGCTCGTTCGTAAAGCGGAGCGCAAGCGCGGTGAAACTGCTCAATCTTTTCTGGCTTGTTTGGCCACGGCACTGCCCACTTGCCGATAATTTCGGGACGGATGGCAGGATATGCTCCGCCGTCGGCCTGCTGACCCAAATGTTCGGAAACTTCAGGATGCGTCAACGCGGCGTGAATAAAGCTCCACGGGGCTTTCGTCGGTGTGACCACGGCAAAGCCGGTGGACGCAATGAGATTCGGTGAAGGATGCAGGCACAGAAAGTAAGAACCGCGTTCGGGGCGGACAGTGGACAACACAGTGTCGCCGTGGCGG
>JBEKRA010000165.1:0-5533 GCA_049519195.1 Verrucomicrobiota bacterium | reverse complement strand
CAACCCGGCCCACTTCGGGTCGGCCTTCTTCAGAATGGCCCGCGCCAGCAGCATGCCCAGCGATTTGCCGCCGATCAGCCCCGTGCCAACCATGCGCTGCATGATCTCCACCATGTCGGCGAGATCGAGATACTTCTCCGCCAGCGCCTGAAACCGTTGCTCGCGGGTGGCCAGCATCTTCATCAGGCACTGGAACAACTCCCGGGGATCGTGGTGGGGCCGAAGGCCCTGGCTCAACGCGAGGACCGTCTGCTGCGCCTGCTGGAAGGTGTTCTCCCAAATGCCGGCCCTTCGGATGGTAAATTCCAGCCACGGCTTCGGCACCCCGGCGAGAATCTCGGTGATGATGGAACTGCTGGTGACCGGCTGGAAATGGTCCCCCTCCCAACTGTGCAGTGCATACATGGTAGGCGAGCGCCGCTGCCAGACTTTCATCGGATGGATGAAGATCCGGTTGGCCTTGCGATAGACCTCGATGATGACCTGCGCCGTGTTGCCGATGGAGTCGGTGGCGTGGAAGGAGTGCTGGTGCTTCTGCAAAGCAAAATAGGCGATCGTGTCCAGTTCGTAGAGGTAGGGACACGTGATCATGAAGAAGTTGCCCAGCATCCGGTCGCTGAACCAGTCCGCCGCGAGATCGGAGAGGCAGTCGAACACATAGAACGCGCCTGGACCGGACTGCTCGATCACGTCCAGGATCATGGTAACAAACCGCTCGAAACCCTCCTGGGGCTCAAGCTGATGAATCTCCGCTCCGGAATCGGCGGCCAGCAACGGCGCATGCCGGGCGAACCGGAAGTAGATCAACTTGCGCTGGAGCCGGACCGCTTCCTTGCAGATTGGACCAAGCATCGGAAGGTAATCCTCGATGCCATCCACTTCCCAGACGACATTGTCTCCGGGCCGGAGTCCTTGCAGCACGTCGTCCAAACCCGGCATGCCAGTGCTCATCACTATGGGTTCCGTTTTCATCGTAACAGTGCTTTTATTGAAAGCAGCGCGTCAGGGTTCTTTATTCGTTCCTGCGGATGGTTTGCCGCCGTCATTTTGGAGCAGTTCGACAAATGCCCGGGCATTGGGATAGAGCCGGCGGCCATGGCGATAAACAATCCCCAACGGCCGCACAAAACCTTGAGTGAAGAACGGCACCGCAACGAGAGTTTTTGCCCGCAGTTCATGCTCCAGCGTCGGCAGTGGCAGAATCGCCACTCCCGATCCAACCTCCACAGCGCGCTTGACCGCCTCGATGTTGTCGAAGGTCAGCTTCACTTTCACCTCCGCGCCGTGCTCGCGCAGGAAACCGTCAATCTTCTTGCGGATTACCAAATCCGCGTCGAACCCCACAAACGACTCGCCGGCCAGTTGTTTCACCGCGATTTTCTTCTTCCTGGCCAGCCAATGCTGCGGGTGACACGCCATCACCATGGGCTCATTCCGCCACGGGATCACCGTCAAATTCCGCATGCCTTGGGGAAATGAGATGATGCCCAGATCCACCTCGTCGTTGAGCACGTGTTCGCAAACGCGGTGGGGATGAAGATATTCCAGCGCCACGCGGGCGCGCGGCTGCATCTCGTTGAACCGTTGCACACAGTGGCTCATGTCGCGCAGGTTCACAGAATAGATGGCGGCAACCCGCACCACCCCGTCGGCGGCGAATGGTTTGCCCCGCACTTCGCTCTCCAGCGCGAAGTAGGTTTCGAGCAACTCCCGGCAACCATCGTAGAAAATGCGGCCTTCGCGGGTCAGCTTCCAAGGACGGCAGGACCGCTCGATGAGTGTCACGCCCAGATGTTTCTCCAGCCGCTGAACCGCCAGGCTGGCGGTCGCCTGCATCACCCCGTTCTCCTCCGCGCCCCGCGAGAAGCTGCGCAGCCTCGCTACATCACAAAAAATTTTTAACGCATCAATTTGCATGGCGCCAATAAACCGCCCGCCGGCCTTGTTTGCAATTATATCCTAAACATAATCCCGCCCGCGTCAACCCCATAATATTGATATGCACAATACCAGCAATCCTTGGGTAAATTTTTTTTATGGACATCACTCCGCGATTCTGGCAATATTTCCTTCACTCTATGCAGGCGACGATCGACCAGGGCCAAACTGGCGCCACGAAAAGCGCGCGGCTTCATTGTTGCGTGCCGTCATCGGCGTGCGGTGTCTTTCTGTCACCTGCCTGAAACCAAACTGGAAATTCAACAACAGTCAACCAATCGAAAGAAATCATATGGGATACATACAAGACACCCTCGAAATCGTCAGGAAACGCAACGCCGGCGAGCCGGAGTTCCTGCAAGCCGTCACCGAAGTGTTCGAATCCATCGAGCCCGCCATCCAACGGCACAAGAAATACCGGGAAGGCAAAATCCTGGAACGCATTGTGGAGCCGGAACGCATGATGATTTTCCGCGTGCCCTGGCTGGACGACAAAGGGCAGATCCAGATCAACCGCGGCTTCCGCATCCAGATGAACAGCGCCATCGGGCCTTACAAGGGCGGCCTGCGCCTCCACCCCACCGTATGCGCCAGCATCCTGAAGTTTCTCGCCTTCGAACAGGTCTTCAAGAACTCGCTCACCACCCTCCCCATGGGCGGCGGCAAAGGCGGCTCGGACTTCGATCCCAAGGGCAAGTCAGACAACGAAGTGATGAAATTCTGCCAGTCGTTTATGACTGAACTGTTCCGCCACATCGGCGCGGACACGGATGTGCCGGCGGGCGACATCGGCGTGGGCGGACGTGAAATCGGTTACCTTTTCGGCCAATACAAACGACTGGCCAACGAGTTTTCAGGCGTGCTCACGGGCAAGGCCCTGAACTGGGGCGGCTCGCTCATTCGTCCGGAGGCAACCGGCTACGGCTGCGTTTATTTCGCCCAGGAAATGCTCAAGACTCGCGGTGAAAGCTTCGAGGGCAAGGAGTGCGCCGTTTCCGGTTCCGGCAACGTGGCCCAATACACCATCGAGAAACTGAACCAGCTCGGCGCCAAGGTTGTCACCGTTTCCGATTCCAACGGCACGATCCACGACAAGGACGGCATCAATGCGGAAAAGCTGGCCTGGCTGATGGACCTCAAGAACAACCGCCGTGGCCGTATCAAGGAATATGCGACCAAATTCAAGGCAACCTATCACGACGGCAAGCGTCCGTGGGGCATCAAATGCAACTGTGCCTTCCCTAGCGCCACCCAGAACGAGGTGAGCGGCGAGGACGCCGCAGCGCTCCTCAAAAACGGCTGTCAGCTGGTGGCTGAAGGCGCCAACATGCCCTCCGAGCCTGCGGCC
Source organism: Verrucomicrobiota bacterium (assembly GCA_049519195.1). Taxonomy (GTDB): domain Bacteria; phylum Verrucomicrobiota; class Verrucomicrobiia; order Limisphaerales; family UBA11358; genus UBA11358. Next base: position 2,247 of record JBEKRA010000165.1, on the reverse strand, counting down.
ATTGATCAATTCCTAGCCAAGAAGATCCTTTACGGTCCGGGCAAGGCGGCCAATGCCGGTGGCGTGGCCACGTCCGGCCTCGAAATGAGCCAGAACTCGATGCGGTTGCCATGGACCCGTGAAGAAGTGGACAAGCGGCTGCACCTCATCATGGTCACCATCCACAAGAACGCCTCCGAGACGGCGGCCGAATATGACCTGAAGGGCAACTATGTTGTCGGCGCGAACATTGCCGGCTTCGTCAAGGTGGCGGACGCGATGCTCGATCAGGGCTTGGTCTGACCATCCGCTTTTCCATACCCGGTTCACGGCCGCAGTCGCTTTGCAGAAGCGACTGCGGCTTTTTGATTTCGGCAGGGCTGATTCCGAATATCTATGTTGAGGAATGCGAAAACTACTCAAGCCGGCTTCGCTTTTTCTTGTCGAGGGAACTGATGTCGCCCTGTTGCATCAGTTCGATGAACGCCCTGGTGTTGGGATAGAACCGGTGGCCGCGGCGATAGACAATTCCCAGCGGCCTCACAAAGTTTTCAGACGTGAATGGCACCGCGGCGAGCGTATTCACACGAAGTTCACGTTCCAGCGTCGGCAGCGGCAAAATTGCCACCCCGGCCCCCTCCTCCACGGCGCGTTTGACCGCTTCAATGTTGTCAGACGTCAGCACCACTTTCACCTTCACTCCGTGCTCGCGCAGAAAACCGTCAATCTTCTTGCGGATCACCAGGTCCGCATCGAACCCCACAAACGGCTCGCCGGCGAGCTGTTTGACGGCAATTTTTCTTCTCCGGGCCAGCGGGTGCTTGGGATGACAGGCCAGCACCATGGGCTCCTTGCGCCAGGGGATTACCATTAATTCCCGCCGTTCCTGCGGGAACGAAAGGATGCCCAGGTCCACCTCGTTGTTGAGCACCCGTTCATAAACGCGGCTGGGGTGAATATATTCCAGTTCCACACGCGCCCGGGGATGCAGCTCGTTGAACCGGCGCACGCACCGGCTCATCCCGGGCAGGTTGGCCGAATGTATGGCCGCCACCCGCACCACGGTGTCGGCGGCAATAACCCTGCCTCGCACTTCGCGCTCCAGTTCATGGAAACGTTCGAGCACCTCCCGGCAGCCGTCGTAAAAGATCTGGCCCTCGCGCGTCGGCTTCCACGGTCGGCAGGACCGGTCAATCAGCGTCACCCCAAGCCGCTTTTCCAGCCGTTGAACGGTCAGGCTGGCGGCCACCTGCTGCACGCCGTTCGCCTCCGCGCCGCGCGAGAAGCTGCGGAGACGCACCACGTCGCAATATATCTTCAGCGTGTCAATCTGCATGCGCGGCAAATACCGTATGCGGAATCCCGCCCGCGTCAACTCCATATTCCCAGCGCAATGATGATATTGAAATGTGATATACTGATTATTTCTGATTTATGTAATTTGTTATGGACACTTTCTCCAGATCCGGCTAATTTTCCTGGCGCTTTATGCAGGAAACGAACATGACCCATCGAGCCATGAAAACATTTGTTTTTTATTGCTCCAACAATCTGGCGGCCGACCAGTTTGAAAGTCTTTGCCGCGGTTTGGATGGCGACACCATCAAGACCATCGGTCTGCCCTGTTCCGGCAAGGTGGATGTTCCGTATTTGATCAAGGCGTTTGAAACCGGCGCGGACGGCGTGGCGATTGTGACCTGCCCCAAAAACGAGTGCCGCCACTTCGAGGGCAACCTGCGGGCGCACAAACGCGCCGAGGCCGTCGAATCGCTGCTCAAAGAAATCGGCATGGCCGCGGGGCGCATGGCGGTGTTCGAGTGCGGAAAGCAGGGCGCCGGACAAGTCATGGGCGAAATCAAACAATTCATCGAGCGGGTGAAAAATCTGCCCGCAACGCGCGCCGGCTGCGGCGCCGCAAACAAACAGGAGGGCATGGCCGCATGAAAGCTGACAGCAAACTCGCAAAAAAAATCGAGACGGGAGATTTTATCGTCACCGCCGAATGTGCGCCGGGCGCCACCGCGACCGGCGCCACCGCCGAGGCGGCCTTGAAGGCCTTGGGCGACAAACTCGTGGCCGTCAACATTGCCGACAATTCCCATGGCGTGGCGCTGTCGTCGGTGGCCGCATCCGTCGCGGCAATCAAACTCGGCGCCGAACCGGTGCTGCAAATGGTCACCCGCGACCGCAACCGCATCGCCCTCCAATCCGACCTGCTGGGCGCCGCCAGCCTGGGTATCAAGAATGTGATCTGCCTGTCAGGCTATC
>JBEKRA010000164.1:0-5534 GCA_049519195.1 Verrucomicrobiota bacterium | reverse complement strand
AAGGAAGGCAAGCACGCCGACTGGCGGCATTTGAAGGCGAAGGTGGACGCGGGTGCGGATTTCGTCGTCACGCAATTGTTTTTCGACAACGCCGATTATTTCGAGTTCCGGGATTTCGTGGCCGGCGGGCTGGGCGTGAGCGTGCCGCTCGTGCCGGGCGTCGTTTCCATTTTGAGCGCGACTCAAATCACCAGGTTCACGCAGCTTTGCGGCGCGAAAATTCCGCCGACGCTGCGCGCGAAACTGGACGAATTGGGGGCCAATGACGAGGCCGCCGCCGAATTCGGCATTGAATACGCCACGCGGCAGTGCGAGGAGTTGCTGCGCGCCGGCGCGCCGGGGCTGCACTTCTACACGCTGAACAAATCGCGTTCGACCCTGCGGGTTTTGAAAAATCTGGGGCTGGCCTGATCAATCTGCGGGGCGGCGCCGCCGCGTTTCGGGCAAACGCCGGCCAGGCTGAAATATTTTTGCCCCTTTTTGCGGCTGAACCTTTCGTGTGTTGCGCTTGAATTTGCGCCCGGCTCGCGTCATGCTGGCGGCGATTTATGAAGCCCAACGATTTTTCCGGCGCGCGCGTGCTCGTCACCGGCGGCGCGGGGTTCATCGGCAGCGCGCTCGTCTGGGCGCTCAACCGGCGCGGCTGCGACGACATCGTGGTTTGCGACCGGCTCGGCGCCGACGAGAAATGGCGCAATCTCGCGCCGCTGCGTTTCGCCGAATTTGTCGAGGCGGATGATTTGCGGCCGCGGCTGCAAAGCGGCGCGCTGGGGAAATTCGACCTGGCGCTGCACATGGGCGCGTGTTCGTCCACAACCGAGCGCGACTCGGGTTTTCTTTTCCGCAACAATTTTGAATTCACCCGCGACCTCGCCGATTGGTCGCTGGCGAAAAAAGTCCGGTTTGTTTATGCGTCGTCCGCCGCGACTTACGGCGACGGCTCGGCGGGCATGGAGGACGACGATTCCAGGCTCGACACGCTGCGCCCGCTCAACATGTATGGCTACTCGAAGCATCTTTTCGATTTGCACGCCCGGCGCGCCGGATATTTGGAAAAAATCGTCGGGCTGAAATACTTCAACGTCTTCGGCCCGAACGAGGATCACAAGGGCGACATGCGCTCGCTCGTCCACAAAAGTTTCGCGCAGGTGAAAAAAGAGGGCGTCATCCGGCTGTTCAAGAGCTACCGCAAGGATTTCCGCGACGGCGAGCAAAAGCGCGATTTTCTCTTCGTCAAAGACGCCGTGGCGATGACGCTGCACTTGGCCGCGAACAAAAAGGCTGGCGGGCTTTTCAACATCGGCAGCAGCGAGGCGCGGACGTGGATTGACCTGGCGAACTCGGTTTTCGCCGCGCTGGACAGGAAGCCGAAGATCGAGTTCATCGAAATGCCGGAAGCCATACGCGAGAAATACCAATACTTCACGCAGGCGGACATTTCGCGGCTGCGCGCCGGCGGCTTCGTGGCGCCGGTCGCGTCGCTCGAAGACGCGGTGAAAGATTACGTCCGCAATTATCTCGCGCCGGACCGGCGGCTCGACCCGGCGATCGCGTAAATAATTGTAGGAGCCGAGGTAACGAGGCTCTGACTGAATTCGCGACATTCGATTTGCGCGGCGTAAATCAAAAATAATGTGCCTCCTCACGTCGGCTCCTACTTTGATTTCGATAAAAAAATTCACCGCAACGCGACTTGCCGCCGGCGGCGGTTTGCAGTCATTCTATCCCGCAGTGAAAAGCAGCTTTTTCATCCGCTTCGGATTGATTGCGTTTATTGCGTTCAGCTTTCAACGAATCTTCGCCGGGGATTTTGACGCCACTACGGAAATCGTTGGCCGCGGCGCGAACGGCCTAGTCACGCCGGTCAACCAGCTCGTCACGCCAGCCGGCGTTCAGGTCGAACTGCCGCGCGTCCGTCCAAACGCGCTAGCGTTGAGTCCGGATGGGAAAATGCTCGTGACCGCCGGTCTCACGCACGAATTGATTGTCGTGGACCCGGCGGCCGGGGAAATTTTGCAGCGGGTTCCATTTCCGGCGGGCGGGGCGCGGGAGGAAACCCCCATCGTCGAAGGGATTTTGAACCCGGACGGAAAGGCGCAATTGAGCTTCACCGGCCTCGCGTTTTCACCCGACGGCTCGCGGATTTACATGGCGAACGTCAACGGTGACATCAAGGTTTTCGGCGTCGGCGGGGACCGGAAAGTTTCGCCGCTGTTTTCCATCGCGCTGCCGCCCGCCAACGCGCCGCGCCGCACGAATGACATTCCCGCCGGCATCGCGGTTTCGCGCGACGGCAAAAAAATTTACGTCGCGGGCAATCTATCAAACCGCCTTTTGGAATTTGATGCCGCGACCGGAAAAGTTTTGCGGACGTGGGAAGCCGGCGTCGCGCCGTTCGATGTCGTGCTCGCCGGCAAAAAAATTTACGTGAGCAACTGGGGCGGACGGCGGCCCGACGCGAACAGCGTCACCGGCCCGGCGGGGCGCGGCACGCTGGTGCGCGTGGACGACCGCTCCATCGCCAGCGAAGGCTCGGTGTCGGTGATTGATTTGACCGGGAGCGCCGGCATCTTGCCGGCGGGTGGCTCGTCGGAACACGCCGCCAAGATGGCGGCGCTCCCGGATGAAATCCTGACCGGCCTTCACGCCTGCGCTCTCGCGCTCTCGCCGAACAAGAAATATCTCGCCGTTGCCAACGCGGGCAGCGACACGGTAAGCGTGATTGACACGCGCGCGGACAAGATCGTGGAGACGATTTGTGCGCGGCAGAATCCGGCGGATTTATTCGGTGCGCAGCCCAACGCGTTGGCGTTCGACAAATCCGGCAAAACGCTTTTTGTCTGCAACGGCACGCAAAACGCCGTCGCGGTTTTCCAGTTCAAGCCGGGCGAGTCGAAACTGCTCGGCCTGATTCCCGCCGGCTGGTTCCCCGGCGCGATTGCATTTGACGCGCGTGATGGAAAACTTTGCATCGCCAACCTCAAAGACATCGCCGTCAAAATGCAAAAGCCCAAACCGGGTTTGGGCGCCGGTGCCGGGTTCAACACACTGGAATACGCCGGTTCGCTTTCGCTGATTCCCTTGCCGACAAAACGCGAACTGGAAAAATTCACGCAAATGGCGCTAGTAAATCTGCGTTACCCGCTGCTCGCGCAGGCGAAATTGCTGCCGCGTGCGAATCAACCGGCCCAGCCCGTGCCGGAGCGCGCCGGCGAGCCGGGCGTTTTTCAGCACGTCATTTACATCATCAAGGAGAATCGCACCTATGATCAAATTCTCGGCGACGTGACCAACGGGAACGGCAGCGCGGAACTCTGCGCCTTCGGCGGGCGCGTCACGCCGAACCAGCACAAGCTCGTCCGCGATTTTGCGCTGCTGGACAACACCTATTGCTGCGGCATCTTGAGCGCGGACGGCCACAACTGGACCGACAGCGGCATCGCGACGGATTATCTGGAGCGATCCTTTGCCGGCTGGCCGCGCAGCTATCCCAGCGGCGGATTCGGCGAAGGCGGCGCGGACGCGCTGGCCTATTCGCCGGCTGGCTTCATCTGGAATGACGCGCTCGCGCATGGAAAAACCGTTTGCGATTTTGGCGAATTTACGACGGACAAGAAACATTGGAAAAGTTCGGGGAGCACAAATGTCACTTTTCTCGACGCCTGGCGCGATTTCATCGGCGGCTCGAATGCAATCGCCTGTTTCAGCGAGCCGGACATCGAGGCGCTGCGGCCGTTCATCGTGACGAACACCGTCGGGTGGGACCTGTCCGTGCCGGACGTGTGGCGCGCGGCGCAATTCATCAAATCGCTGAAACAATTCGAGGCGGCGGACAACTTGCCGAACCTCGTCATCGTCTTGCTGCCCAACGACCACACCAGCGGGACGAAAACAAAATTCCCCACGCCCGCCGCGATGGTGGCCGACAACGACCTCGCAATGGGGCAAATCGTCGAGGCCGTGAGCCATTCAAAATTCTGGACAAACACCTGCATCTTTGCCGTCGAGGACGACCCGCAGAACGGCTGGGACCACGTGAGCGGCTACCGCACCACGGCCTACGTGGCCAGCGCCTACACCCGGCGCGGCGCGGTCGTCCACACGCAATACAACCAGACCAGCCTGCTCCGCACGATGGAACTGATGCTCGGCCTGCCGCCGATGAACCAGATGGACGCCACCGCCACGCCGATGTTCGATTGCTTCACCAACCAGCCGGACTTCACCGCGTTCGACGCCGTGACCAACAACGTGCCGCTGGATGAAATGAACAAATCGCCGCGGCAAATCTCCGACGCGCAATTGCGCAAGGACGCGATTGTTTCCGCGAAACTGCCGCTGGACAAGGAAGACCAATGCCCGGAGGACGTGTTCAACCGCATCCTCTGGCGCGCGATGAAAGGCACGCAGACGCCCTATCCCGAATGGGCGGTGAAGGTCGTGGACGACGATTGACTTGGCCGAATGCTCAAGTAATCTCGATTGAAGAATGCACATGGTTTTTGCCAGAGTCTTTGTGATGGTCTTTCTTCTGGTAGTCGTTACCAGCACAATCATTACTTTCATCCTGCCGGAATCCTATGCGAGCACGGCGCGCATTTCAGTGGATGCGGACAACGCCGGAAAATGGAAAGTCGTCCAATCCGAAGCTGTCCTCGGGCCGGCAATAAACAAACTCAATCTGAATGCCGACTGGGGCCGGAAATACAACGCGGGTCAAACTTTGAATTCCACGAACACACTGTTTTTCCTCAAGGCCCGGCTGGATGTTTTCCCCGAACCAATCGGCCAAGTGATTGACATCAAGGTTTTCAGCGAAGACAAGAACGAAGCCGCGCGTATTGCCAATGCAATTGCCGATGCTTACACCAATCTTCTCCATTCCGCGGCCAATTCCGCAACTTCAGCGGCCAAAATCGAAATCGTGGAACGGGCCAAGCCAGGCCATGAGCCGGTTAGACCAAACAAGCCTTTGAATCTATTCATCGGAGTGGTTGCTGGAATCATCCTTGGTTCGATAGCAGGAGGGGCAGTCGCGGGCTTCGTCTCTCTTCCAAGGCGCAAAACTGTTCCAAATTGATGCTCGATCTTTGGGGAACAGGCGTTTCCGATCCATTGCGACAAGGCCATGGGCAAGGTCCAGTTGGATGTTTGGCCGGCAGCGTCCTGATTTGAATTTCAAACTTGCCTGCGGAGCGCGAGTTGTCCCAACTCGCAGCACATCCGCACTCTCCAGCCGCTGCGGATTGGGGACAATCCGCGCTCCGACCCAAATCAGGACACCACCGTTCGGCCTGATTCAGGAATCCAAACCCGGATGGCTTGTGCCGTCCCCCGGCAGCCGGCGGGACGCCATCGCTCACGGGGGCAGCCGGTTGGAACTGGACAACCTCCGGCGGTTGCGACATTCTGGCGAAGTGGAAAAGCCGCCGATGCTCCAACCGGTTCCTGCCGCTCCCAGGAAAAAGAAACGCGGGATGTGGATTGCCATTGTGGCCGCCAGCCTGGCTGCGGCCGCCATTGTTATTGTCATG
>JBEKRA010000163.1:0-10784 GCA_049519195.1 Verrucomicrobiota bacterium | reverse complement strand
GAGGTGATAGATTGTGGTTGAAAGCCCATACTTGAGGCTGGGCTTCGGTCAATGCAACGGTATGTGAGTTCATGGCGTTTCCTGAAATGATAGAGCAGTTGATATTTGAAGCATCGGAAACCGATTCGTCAACAATCGCGGTGACAATTCCGCCAACGATTGCGCCCGCGCTGTTCGCAGCGTCGGCAATGGACCGGCCCAAGAATCCGGCGACAACGCCCGAGACGATTGCGCCCGAGACGGAAGTGCCGGTCGTGTCGGCGATCCGCCGCCCGGCGATTTTTTCGCCGATGTAGAAAACCGGCGTCGGACAAAGTTGGATATTAAGGTCCACATTATACAGGGATGGCTAGGTAAACGTCCGCAACCAGTGCGTTGATCGTCCCGCCGTTTTGGACCAGCGTATAGGAGCCTTGAATCGCCGGTCCGACTTCCGTGCCCGGCTGGATCGCAAAGATCGCGCCCGTGTTGAACGTCGTGTTGCCGAAGCGTTGCAGCAGGCACACGTTCGCCGTGTCCAGATTGGAAATAAGAATCTGAATCCGGGTGATCGCCTGCCAGGCTTTGCCGTTGATGTCGAAAAATATCTGCCCGGAAACGTCGTTGATGGCCACGCTTGTAACGCTGACGTGCGTCGGATCGGTGAAAATGGGGCGGACCACGTTGGAAAAACTCTGCCCAATGGGAATGTTGCGCTTGTCGATGAAGCTGGCGTCCCCGACCCAGATCGAACACGTCACGTCAAAGGCGTTTTTGTTCTGGACTTCGACGAAGTCAAACTCCGCGTTTTCAAAACCTGTTCCCGTCGTGTAGGTGTTGTAAATGTTGATCCCGCGCGGACCGCGCGCGCGCATGTCCAGCGCGCCCGTGGCGGACAGGATGTAACAGTTCGTCCCGCGTTGGTGCATGGGAACGGTTTTACCCGCTCCGATTACTTGCGTGAAAAGCTGGCCTTTGGGCGATGTGGCATCCGGGTTCATTATGAGTAACTGTCCGACGATCCGCCGCCGAATAGCTGGCCAATGTCGCCGACCAGCGTGTTGAGGTTCAGCGTCCCGCCGATGCCCCAATTTTTCCCGCCCGCCCCGCCGCTGACTTGTCCGAGACTGGCCTGTTGTTGCATCCGGGAATAAATGTAAAACGCGCCAAGCCCGGCAGCGGCGACGATTGCGATTGTCAAAACGGTTTTCATATATTTATATCCAGTCAGACATTTGCTCACCTATGCCGGTATCGGTTTGTTGACCGGCTATTGTCGTTGACCCGAGGCCAAACATCCCGGGAATGGTTCCCGCCGCGCCGGTGTCCGTCGGCGTCCCTGTTTTGGTGTATAGCCAATAACTCACAGCGGTAACGCCAAGCCCCAGTATCAACAAAATGGTTGTGCTTTTGTCCATCAGCTTTTCACGGCATAAATTATGAGCGCCAAACCTAGCGCGATCCCAACAATCGGCAGCGCTTTGTTCAAGCCTTCGCCCGCGCCTTCACCAGCGCCTTGCCCGAGATAGAGCGCCCCGACGACGGCGGCGGTCCCCACCCAAAAAATCGGTTTTTTGACAATGCCTTTCATATTTTGTGCCCGCTTTTTGAGAGCGCGTAAATTACAATGCCGACGCCCGTTGCCACGCCGACAATCGTCAGCGCTTTGTTGATGCCCTCACCAGTTTTCTGTCCGGCTTCGTAACCAAAAATCGCGGTGCCGCCGATGGCGGCCACTCCTAGCGCGGCAATGAGCAAAAGAGGCATTTTAACTTAGTTTGTAAATGGCGATCCCGCCGATCACGACCACGAGCGCGACAATGAGCAAAATCTGGTTTTGAGTCAAGCCCGTTGTTCCGCCAACGTAATCCGATCCAACAGCGGGCGTGTTCTCCGTATAAGTGGCGGCGGGTTGCTGCGATTGGTCCGTAGTGGACCCGGCGACGGCGGGCGTCGTCACATAGACTATCGGCGCGGGTTGCGTCGGCGACATGACATTGATCGTCGGCATGGCGGCGGGCGTGGCCGTTGCGTGAGACAGTGTATCGGCCAGCATGGAGATCGCACCGGCGGCTTGGTCGCCTTGATGCGTCACGGCTTCCAAAGCGGCGGTCAACACGTCGTCACTCGCACCGTAAACCGTGTTGTAATTCGACGTGCCGGAATTGTTGATCGTCGTGTTCGTCGTCGTGTTCTGTGAATTTTGCAGCCGGTTGTTTGAGTTGCTGACGTTGCTTGTGGTGTTCGTCGGCGAATTGATTCTGACGTTGCCGCTCATTTTATCGCCGATGGTCAAGGCTAGATTGTTGCTTCCCGCGATTGCCTGTGCGCCGCGCCCGCTCACGTTGCCGAAAGTCGTTACCTGATTTTTATTTCCAACCACCTGTGCCGCTCCCTTCCCGCTGACTTTCCCTGTCGTGATCGGACGCGCGCCAATGGCCGTCCCGCCGCCCGAAACGGCAACCTGTTGATTGGTTGCGTTTTGATTCGTTGCGGACGATGTTTTTGAACTGCTTGGACCGATTCCGCAGCGCGTGGCGGAAAGAGGTCCGCCGTCCGGCAACGGACAAAGGTCGCGCGGATCGCCGCACGCGGCGCGCAACGTGAAAAATCTTTTTCGGACCAAGTTAATCATAACTTTTTGCGCATGATTACACCCTCAATTTCAAAACCCTCTCTCCGGCCTTGCTTGATAAGTCCAAGTCGCCGGGTTTGGAAAATAATTCCGCTCGCGCCAAATTGCCGGGCAATGATTTCAGCGCCACGGGTGCAAAGCGCGATATTGCCTTCGCCCGGTCCGATGAACAAAACGGCGTTGAGATCAAGCAGGTTCTGGTCATTGAGGTGGAAAAAATAACGGTAGGCTGGAACGCCTCCGATTTCCAACTCTCGCATTTGATAGAAACCGGCCTTGAGTCCCTTTTCAAGCCATCCGATTTCGACCAGTCCGCCGGCCACGGGTGCAAGCCGGTCCTCTGACTCGGCGATTGCCTTGTCATTCCCGGCCACGATTTGCAAAATCTGCTCATCGGTCAAAAGTTTTTTTGTCCTGTCCGCGCCTTGCATCAAGGCATGATATTATTCCGGGACCGGACCGCAAGCGTCGGCACGCCCGACGCCCGGCGGGATGGATTAAGACTGTTTGCTCCCGCATTGGTTGCCTGTGCCATGACGGTTCGCGGGTTCGTGACGGCCAAAGTCCGTTGGTAAACATCCGGTTTGGGATGAAGTTGGTTCAGTGTCATTGTTTTCATTTTTTGTTATCGGTTCAAAAGCCAGATCGCTGCCAGAGCCGCCGCCGCAATCGCCCCATAAATCAAAAATGTGGACATCGAACTCCCGCCACTGAGTGTGCCGGTTTCCCCGGTGTTGGGATTGGCATTATGGGCAAAGGGATCGGCGGACGCGGTTGACGTTGGTGTGGCGGTCTGCGCCTCGTTTTGTGAAGTCTGCCCGAATATTCCATTGCCGAAAACAATTTCGGCGTTGTTCGTGAACGGTCCACCGCTGTTCGCGGCTTGCGCCACAGACTGGCTTACGCCCAAACCAACCGTTATTGGCATTTCGGCCATATATTTTCGTCAATAAAAAAGCGCGCCGGGATTTTGGCCGGGCGCGCCAGTGTTCGCGCTAACGCGCGCTCAAAAACTATTCGTAACGCGACTGGACGCGCTCCTGCAAGATCGTCAAGCCTTCCGCAATCGTGCTTTGGATCGTGATCTTCATTTCCGATCCGATCTTCAAGGCGTCCTGAATCCGCTGCTTGATGTCGGCAACAAAACTGTAATCGAAAATCCCGGTGTTGTAACCGTATTCAATCAGCCGCTCGCGCAACTGGTCCATTTGCGCGCCGCCGCTGCTCGCGCCGATGAAACCCTGTTCATAAATCTGGTTGTCGGCCTTGATGATGGCCTGTGTGAGCGTGCCGGGCGTGCCCGCGTCAAAGTGCATCCGCAAGATCGGCCAAGTGATCGGCGGCGTTCCGCCGGGCAAAATGGTTGCGCCGCCGTTGAGTTGCGGCGTGAACAGGTGCCGCGCGATGATGTGTAGCATGGGCGGCGGTGCCGATCCGTTCGCAATCGCGGCCTGATACGTCGGCGCGTCAATCTCGCCGATCACCGTGTTGCGAATGTAGTCATATTCATACGTCCCGTTGATGTTGGGCGACGTGAAGCCGGGATTGATCGTCAGCTTCATCGAAAAAGTTTTTTGTCCGGCCATGTCCCAAGAAGTGATTTCCGGCCATTTCGTAAAGTTGCGCCACGGTTCGGTGAAGAAGATCGGCAGTTGACCGTAGGTGATCGGCTCAAAATTGAACAGCGCCCGGCGGATTTCGTAAGCCGCCGTCGTGTCAATAATGGGCGAACCGTTGACTGCGATCTGGATCGGACCGATCAAGCGGATCGGATCAATGGCCGTCGGCGTGCCGGTGAACGTAATCGCAATGGCCGTGACCGCGCCAGCATTTGCCGTGACGGTGCCCACAAAGCCAGCGCCCGTGGCGTCGGCAAAAGTCATGGTGTCGCCCGTAACCCATCCCGTGCCCGCGTTGCCAGCGTGCGGAATAATCGCGGTCACAACTCCAAAAGCGTTCACGGTCACATCCACCAAAAGCCCCGCGCCGGACGTGCTCGTTATTTTGGTGGCAACCAAACTCGTTCCGCCGTGATAATTGACGGCGGTGCATTGGACCATGATGCGGTGAAATCGCCGGTCACAGTCAAAATTGACCAAGGGGACGCCACCTTGCGGCGTCAGGCCGGACATGCCGGGCAAATAGTCAATCAGGCGGCCAAAATTGGCGTTGGGATTGCGGGTGGTGTAGCCTTTTCCGGCTTGAGAGTTGCGTGCCATAGGTTTTTTTCTTTTGTTTCAGTTTCCGTCAGGTTCAAAACAGTGTTTGTGTTGCCCCGGAATTGTAAACCGAAAGACCCGGACCGGACCTGGAAAGGGAAGTGACGAAAAAGCCGAGTCCGATGCCGACGGCGAAGGCGATTGCCATGTAATGGTGACTTTTCATGGCATCGTCCAGCCTTTCTGATCCGATACGCCGCGCGCGTAAATGCCGACGACAATGCCGCCAAGCAAGACCACGGCGATCATTAAATAGTCCTGTGTGTTCATAGGTTAGGGAGTTACGGCGACTTTGGCATTGACGGTGAAGTAGTGAGCCGCGAGTGCTCCGATCACCAGTCCCGCTATCAGCCAAGCCCATTCAGGTTTCATTGCCGCGACTCTCCATCAACGCCGGGAAAAAGACAAGACCGATAAACTACGCGCGGGTTTTTACGCGGGCGAGAATCCGGGCAAGTTTGCAACCGGCCTGTGCCGTGGTTTCCGTGCCGGTTTTGCGCCTTATCGCGGTCAAAAAACCTTCGACTGTTCGCGGCGAGATTTTCAGGCGGGAAGCGATGGCCTTGCCCGGCTCGCCGACGGCGGTCCGTAAAACGGAATTGTTCAAGCGCGCGGCTCATTTTGTCAGCAGGAACTTTTGCGCAGGTTTGAAACGCGCGGCCATCAGGAATTCAAATTGGTTCAACGTCGTGGCGGCCATGATGCCGGGATCAGCAAAATCCCGCTGCCACATGTCCGCCGCTTCGACGGATTGCCGGAACAAAAAAAGATAGCCGAGTTGCTGCCGCATACCGGGCAGCAGATCGGACCCGGAGTGTCCGACGACGATCAATCGGTGGTGCCGCCCGTTCATCATGGTAAAAACCCACATCAGATCGCGGTTGCGGGAAATGGAAACGGCGGCCTCGTCCACGACGACAACGAGATTTTCCTCTTTCTGCGCCGCCGCCCAAAAGCCTTCTTCCTCATAGAAGATCGTCCCGCACTCCGGCCACCAATTGCGCGCCGGATCGTGTTTCGGATCGTAGTAGATGGACCGCTGGCCTTTTTGCCGCCAAAAGTGCCACGCGATTTTCCTGGCCAAAGTCGTTTTGCCTGATTGAATCATTCCGAAAATCCCGGCGTTAATCATGTCTGAAAAATCCATCATAAAAAAATCGGTTATCGGAAATCCTCTCCGGCTTCTGCCCGCTCTGCTTCTGTGGCTGGTGGCGGTTGTGTCGGCGGTGTTTGTTCTGGCGATTCTGGCGGCGGCGTTTTTGTCAGTGGCGGCCTATTTGACGGCGGCGGTGCTGGCCTTTCTTGTCCGGCAGGCGGCACTGTCGCTGTGGGCGCGGGTTGTTCGCCCGCCGGTTTCTTCTTTCTGAATCGCGCCACGATCAACGGAAAGCGGATCGTGAAATAAGAAATCATAAACACCCACAACTCGACGATTGGTGAAAAGGTTTTGACGCCGATGCTGACAAGCCAGTTCCACCATACTTTCACGCCTTCCGCGTTTTCGTCGTAAAGCACTTCGCCAGTTTCGGATTTCAAAGTGATCGGCTTGAAACCATCGCCAAAAATGGTGCAGCAGATTTTTACAATCATGCCCCAAACGACGACGGCGTATTTTTTGACGCTTTCCGGCGGTGGCGGCGCGGGCGTTTCGGTTGCGGGCGGCGCTTGGATCGGCGGCGGCGGATTTGCGCCTTCAATTTTTGGCGGTTGAACTTCTTCGTTTCCAAAAAGTTCATTGTCCGTTTTTATTTCCGGCATGGACGGCATGGTAGGCAGTGGTGAAACTGTCGCGGGGACCGGCGCGGGCGCAACCGGCGGCGGTGAAGCTGTCGCCGGGACCGGCGCGGCGGGTTTTTCTTCGGGCGGTTTCACTTTTTTACGGGAAACAAATTTTTCTGGCTGTTCACGGCGCAAGCGCAGCATGACTTCGCGGGAAACTTTTTTTTGGTGATCGCTTTGTTTCCATCCGCCACGGTGTTTTTTCTTCGCCATAAAGTTTTCCGCTCAGAAGAAACGGAGAAGCCGGACAAGCTGGACTTCCCCGCTTCCCTTACCAGACAATCAGATTTTGAGCGAAGCGAACCAATTTGTCAACTCGTTTCTTTCGAGCGAAGCGAGCTTAATAATATACATCGTCACTGTAAACGAACAATAGATGTTTGCCGCTATATGCGGAAAATGAACACGGGGGGATTCTAAGGGGGGACCGCCGGGCGGCGTCAACAACAACTTGCGGCCAGCTTATTCACCGGGTTATTGAGAATGGTAAACCCTACCTTTGTTTATGTGGTAAACCCTACCTTTGACGGTAGGGTAAACCCTACCTTTAACCGGAGTTATTCCGGGATTGTTCACAATCGGTTAAGGAACGAACGGCAACCGCCCCGTGCAGGCGATTTGAAAGAACTTGCGGACCGTTTCCGGTTCGTTGCCGCTGGCGGCGAACTCAAGACAAAGCGCAATGGCAATCTGATTGTCGCCCGACCCGGTGAAAGCCCGTTCCAGACATTCCCGCATGGCCGCTTGCAAGGCGCGCGGGCAAACCGGGCGTTCCGTGTAGAGCAGGCGGTCAACTCCGTCTAAGTTAAGAACTTTCTCAAGCGCGGGCATGATTTTTTAACAGTATGGTTTTCCCCACTTTTGGCATTGGCAAGCATCCAACCGCCGAGCCGGTCCGGGAATACTTCCCCGGATTGGACAAGTGATTGCAGCGCCATTTCCATTTCCGGGCGTTCGTCCGGCAGGACGTTGAAAAACGGATCGGCGAAGTTCGCCAGATTCAACCTAACGCGGGCAATGTCAATTCGGCTCACGGGTTTAGAGAGTCGCGTTGTTCAATCCCGCCGTCCTGCCGGTCCCGCCTTAGAATTTCGTGCCACTTGGCCATTGCCTGTTCGCGCGTGAGCAGGACCGCGCCGCGCGTCACGGCTTCCACGTGCTTTCGCGCCGTCAAGTCGTAGTGCGGGAAAAAGCCTTCGTCCTGAAACCAGATTCTTTTCAAGCCGATCTGCGCTGCGAAACTGTGCAACTCAAGCGTCGTGTCGGCGAATAGGTGCGCGCTGTGGTTCCAACGCCAGTTTTTATTCGGCACACAGGACAAAAGTGTATCGGTGTAAACACTCATCAGCTTGTAAAGGGGCATTTTATCAACTCCCGAATTTTTTCTGCTTGCCATTTTCTTTCATCGGTTCGGGCGGCGTCGGCGGCGGCGGCGGCGGCGTAGGCGGCGTAGGCGTCGGCGGCGGCGTAGGCGTCGGCGGCGGCGGCGGCGTCGGCGGCGGCGGCGGCGGCGTAGGCGGCGTAGGCGGCGGCGGCGGCGTAGGCGGCGTCGGCGTCGGCGTCGGCGGCGTAGGCGGCGTCGGCGGCGGTGGCGGCGTAGGCGTCGGCGGCGGCGGCGTAGGCGGCGTCGGCGGCGGCGTAGGCGGCGTCGGCGGCGGGCGAAGGCTTGGCAAGCCAAGCCTTCGCCGCTTCCACAGCTTTGCGAGGACGCAAATCGGAGGAATTTCTTTTCTCATAAAACGGCAAAGTGTGTTCGGCAAAAACAATAGCCAGAAGCACGGATTGTCGTTTAGTCAACTGTCCGGTGTTTCTCAATAACCACATCAGCCAATCGCCGCGTTCACAGGAGTTCCAGACGATTCTAAAGTTGAAGTGGCACGCTCTCGCCAATTTGACACCTTCGACGCATGGGTTTAAGTCCAGTAGTTGAGCTTTAGTCATTTTCATAAATTGATCCTATACCAAGCCGTCGGCGGACAGCCTTTGACGCCGAGTGATTTTAGATAACCGGGACAAAGCTGTTTCAGCCGGCGGTAGAGCGTGGCTTTGTCTGTGATCCCGCACAGCGCGGCTGCCGTCCGATGGCTGAATTGGAACGGCCTGCCCGCCGCCGCGCCGTCCACGGCCTCCACGATGCGGAGAAACAGCCTAAGCGCGCCGTCCGTGATCTTCAAATCCGCTGCGGCGGCGCGGCAAAGGCTGTTTGTGTCGTTTCTCACTCACGCCATGCCGGGTAGTTCGTTGGTTTTGAGTGCTTCCCGGCGCGCGAAAAGCCTGGACTGTTCGCGCTTCATACTTTCGCCGCGCTTGGCAATGTCGGATTTTTCAGAGACAAAACCCGTCCGCACGTTCTCCTCGATCCTGTCGATCTCCAATTCGAGCCAAGCCAGCCGTTGATCGCAATGCTCAACGGTTTTGAATTTTTTGGGATTCATTGGCAATGGATCGGTTGCGCCGTCCAGTGACCGCGGCTGTGGCCGTGTCCAAAACCGCCATGCCCGCGCGGGCATCCGGTTAAGAAAACGCACAGGCAGCACAGACAGGTTAATTTCAGCAATGTTTTCATTTGTTTATCCTTTCGTCAGTCGCTTCTCGGCGCGACTCTGCCGTAATGCCGCCAACCGGACCGCTTTCCGTTCTTTCTTCGCGCGGGCTTTTTCCAAGGTTTCCCGCCCGACGCGACAACGGGTTGCATAACGGTAGGCGTCAAAAAGCGAAATTGTTTCCTGACGGGCGCGGCGGCCTTTGGGCCTGAAAATTATAATGTCTCCAAGCGAGAGCGTGATTATCAGTTTTCGCCCGCGATCCCGGCAAAAAGAGCCGTCAAGTTCATCAACGGTTTCGCGGCGGATTGGTTTAGTGAGTATTGTCATGTCAACCTTTCAGCGCGTGCAAGTTTATCGCTTCCGTGTGGCCGTCGGGCATGATGGTTTCGATTTTGCGACAGCGGGCGAGAATCCCGCCGATCACAGCTTTTTTATGAGCCGGGCAAACGCTGTGCGAAATCTGCACCTTGCCGCGCAAGTCGGGAAACGTGTCGAAGATTTTCTCGCCGGGATAGCACCAAGCACAGACTTTGATCCAACCCGGAAAGCCTTTGATTAACTCGTATGGTTCACTGTTCATGGTTTACTCTTTAGCTAGTCCCGTGCCAACGCGCGTTGGCGGCTTTTTGGGCGAGTTTTCGCGGGCGCGCCTTGCACTTGCCTTTCGCCTTGCCGCCTTTGTGTCCCATAATGTGACCGTGTGAGACATTCGGCTTATCGCAAACGGGACAGTTCACGGTTTGGGAAACGGGATCGTCCCGTGAAACTCAAAACAGCGCACTTCAAGGTTGATCGTGGCGTCCTTTTCCGCCTCTGAAAAATCCGAGAGAAAAGAGTTGATCGCCTGAATCGGCCCGGGCGACAGGACTCTTTCCGACGTTGTTTTTTTGCCTTCCTTTGTGCTTCGCTCAATTACGAGATCAAACGCTTTCATCCGGGCATTATGCACAAGCGGTTGATTTGCCGTTACATCCGCCACGGGCGCGGGCGGGAAAGCGCTAGGATCAACTACCAGCCGTTTTTCTGTGGGGGGCGGGTAGAATCCCTGCCGGTCCGCGTCCCGGCGCAACGGGCGCGGGCGTGTGGATCGCGGGTTTATGCGGTGCTGACACTGATTTTGGAGCGGTGACAGTCTGCTTTGCGGGCAAGGCCGCCATAACGGGCTTGGCCGCCGACGGCGGGCAAGGCCGCCTTTCCGTTTCCCTGTCCAATTATTTCGGACGCTTCATCCGCAACGGCGGCGTGCGTTACGGCTTCGGCCTGCCCGGTTGCGGCGTCCCAAAGTTGATCCATCGGCGGCGCGAGTTTTAGGACTGTGGCCTTGAAACGGTCCGCAACGGTGCCTTGGCCGTCGGGCATCGGCGTCAGGTCTTTGGCCAGCGTGTCGGCCAGCGGTCCGAGCGAGGCCAGCAAACCGGCGGCGTGTTCAAGCTGCAAAATAGCGTTGCGATTCATTTTAGGTTGGTGAGCTTGCGCTTTTTAAGTTTTCAGCAACGGTCCCCACGCTTCCGTTCGTCTGCCCGGCGTTCAAGGCTGCGGTGGTCAAGGCCGCGCTATCAGTATGCTGCACAATCGCTGCTGAAAGGGCGGCGGCGGCATTACCGGACGCATTGGCTTGAGCGTTCT
>JBEKRA010000162.1:0-5589 GCA_049519195.1 Verrucomicrobiota bacterium | reverse complement strand
TTGACGGCGCGAAGGCGGGCGACTAGCTTTGCCGGCGACCGGAATGAAATATCTAACAAATTGGCTTGGCCTGCTCCTGCTCTGCGCCTCGTTGCAAGGCGTGTCCGCCGGCGAATCGTGGCAGGATGCGCTGGCGCGGATGCCGTTGGGTGTCCCGAAAAGCGGGGAGATCGAGTTGGGCCGGACGAACTGCGTGCCGCTGATGCTGAACGCCTTCCAATCGAACGGCGTCGTGAAGGCGCTCATTTTCATGCCGGGCGCGACGGACGAGCTTTATTTTTTCCGGCGGGCGCGCGCGGCATTGACAAACGCCAATCCTTCGCTGCTCGACGCGGTGACGGCGCTGACAAATCAAACCTTCATCCAAGCCACGTTTCAGCCGCCGCTGTTGCTGCTGCACACGACGGAAGATTCACTGGACGTAATTGCGGTCGTCAAAAACGAATCCACGGCGGCGAAATTGCGTCAGCGCCTTGTTCCCGGTCGCGTGCAACTCAATGATGCCGATTGGGGAGTCGCGCGAAGCGCGCTCAAGGGGAAATTGGGCATCGGACTGCGCCCGTTTGAGAACACGCTGCCATCCTGGCATTTTTACCGGCACAACTTCGCGGCGTGCGGCGTCACGGATTGGGAGATGCTGGAAACGCTGGCGCTGGCGGGCAAGACCACGTTCACGGTGAACTGGCTCACGGCGGATTTTAAGCCGGACCGGCGTGAGGGCGTTGCACCAAAGCTGGAAAAGTTTCCGATGCGTTAGAAATGCCTTTATTCCGGCTTCGGATTTTATGAGTTTCCATTCCGACTATTGCAGCAGCGCCGGAAGCGCGGATGAAAATAGCCCGCAGTTTCAACTGCGGGTTTGAGCGATAAAAAATCCGCAAGCCCCGCAGGGGCGACAGAATTTCCCGCAAAGATTTCCCTGCCGCCCCTGCGGGGCTTGATTGGTTCGATGGTTTTTTCCCGCAGTTAAACTGCGGGCTATTCCCGGTTGTCCCTGCGGGACGAAACCCACAATCAAATCCGCGGAAGGCTTATTAAATTGTTTCAAACACGACTTCAAACCACAACGGCTTTGATTTTCTTTCCTCTATGAATCGCTTGGTTTCTTTTACGAAAGAGACAGTAGTCATGCCAGCATCAGCAAAATCGTTACTATGTTCCTGACAAGGTTGAAAAGCCCCACCAGCAGTGATGACAAAGCCTTCAATTCCAACAAGTCGCAGTCCGTTTTCGTCACCGCTTTCGATAAATCGCAATGTATCTTCTGGCGATAGCAAAAAGAGACCATCTGGGTCTTTCGCCACAGCTCTGAATCTGCCTTTCAATTCATTAACTGTTTCAATGGGTTTCATGGAATGCAACGTGGTCACAAGGGGGTCCCAAGTAATTTATTCCGGCTGAAACGCAATCACGCTCAATGGCGGCAGGTAAAATTCCGCCGAATGCGGCTGGTTGTGGCACGAATGGTTCCCGGCGGTCACCCCGCCCAAATTTCCCGTGTTGCCGCCGCCGTAGATTCCGGCGTCGCTATTCAGCACTTCGCGCCATTTGCCGGCGCGCGGCAGGCCGATGCGATAATTCGGACGCGGCACCGGCGTGAGATTCAGGATGACCGCGAGCTGTTTTGAACCGTCGGCGGTCTGGCGCATGAACGAAAGAATGCTGTTTTCGCGGTCGTTGCAGTCAATCCACCAGAAGCCGGCGTGGTCGTAATCCGCCTGCCACAGCGCGGGCGTGGCGGCGTAGAGCTTGTTCAAATCGGCGACGAATTTTTGCAGGCCGCGATGGAACGGGCCGGCGTCGAGCAGCCACCAGTCCAATTGCGCGTTCTCGTTCCATTCCTTGCGCTGGCCGAATTCACCTCCCATGAACACCAATTTCTTGCCGGGAAAAAGCCATTGGTAGCCAAACAATGCGCGGAGATTGGCGAATTTCTGCCAGTCGTCGCCGGGCATCCGGCCAATCAGCGAGCGTTTGCCGTGGACGACCTCGTCATGCGACAGGGGCAGGATGAAATTTTCGTTGAAATGGTAGAGCATCGCGAACGTGAGATCGTTCTGGTGATACTTGCGATGGACCGGCTCGCGGCCGAAATAGCCGAGCGTGTCGTGCATCCAGCCCATGTTCCACTTGAACGAGAAGCCGAGGCCGCCGAGGTAAGGCGGGCGCGTCACCAGCGGCCAGGCGGTGGATTCCTCGGCAATGGTCATCACGCCGGGAAATTCCGTGTGCGTGATGTGGTTGAACTTTTTCAGGAATTCAATCGCCTCCAGATTTTCGCGCCCGCCGAACTGGTTCGGAATCCACTGGCCCTCCTTGCGCGAGTAATCGAGGTAAAGCATCGAGGCCACGGCGTCCACGCGCAGGCCGTCAATATGGAATCGTTCGCACCAGAACAGCGCGTTGGCGACGAGGAAATTGGAAACCTCGTTCCGGCCAAAATTGAAAATGAGCGTGCCCCAATCCTGGTGCGCGCCCTTGCGCGGGTCCTCGTGCTCGAACAGCGCCGTGCCGTCGAATTTTGCGAGCGCCCACTCGTCGCGCGGAAAATGCGCCGGAACCCAGTCCACGATAACGCCGATGCCGGCCTCATGCAGCGCGTTGACGAGAAATTGGAAATCGTCCGGCGTGCCGAACCGGCTGGTGGGCGCGTAAAAGCCGGTGACTTGATAGCCCCACGATGGATAATAGGCGTGCTCGGCCACCGGCAGAAACTCGACGTGGGTGAAGCCGAGGCGGGTGACATACTCAACGAGCGGTTTGGCCAGCTCGCGGTAGCTCCAGGATTCTGTCGCGGTCTTTTTTTGCCACGAACCGACATGCACTTCATAGACGCTCATCGGCGAACGCAACGCATCGCGTTCGCGGCGTTTTTTCAGCCAGGCGTCGTCGGTCCATTGAAATTTACGCGTGTCCCAGACGATGGCGGCCTGTTTGGGGGCGACCTCGAAGAAAAATCCGAACGGGTCGGTGTTCAGCTTGATGTTGCCGTGCGCGTCGCGGATCTCAAATTTGTAATGCGCGCCCTGCCCCGCGCCGGGAATGAAAATTTCCCAGACGCCGGACGCGCCAAGCAGCCGCATCGGGTGAAACCGTCCGTCCCAGTTGTTGAAATCGCCGACGACGCTGACGCGCTGGGCGTTCGGCGCCCAAACCGCGAAGCTCGCGCCGGGCACGCCGTCAATCACGCGCAACTGCGCGCCGAGTTTCTCGAATATTTTCCGCTCGTCGCCCTTGCCGAAGAGGAACAAATCCGATTCACCCAGCGTCGGCAGGAAGGAAAAGGCGTCGCGCGTGCGACGCGTGCGGCCGGCTTTATCAATGATGACGAGGTCGTAGGCATAAACCTTGTTTGCCGATTTGGTGACGGCCTCAAAGACATCGGTTTTGGGAATCCGCTTCAGTTCAAACGCCGGTTTGTCCTTTTCGTGCGTGGGCTGGATTTCAACTTTGGCGGCGTCAGGCAGCAAGGCGCGGACGACGAGACCGGACTGGTCGCCAAGCGGGTGCATTCCCAGCAGCGTGTGCGGAGACTGATGTGTCAACTCAACCAAGCTGCGGAGTTCATCTTTGGTCAGCAACATGATGGCAAAAGACTAACAGAGTTTTTTCGCCAAGACACGTTATTCATAATACCCGCATTCCAATACTGGTAGGGCAAAGCTGCCGCTTTGCCTTGATCTCACCACCCACGAGCGGAGCGATGCTGGCGGCGCGGCAGCGCCGCCCTACCTGACGCGATGGGTCACAATTCCAAGGCTTTTTGCTCGTGTTGCTTCTTTTTTGATTCCGGCGCTTTCTTGAAAGTCTCGTCCGTGGCGGCGACGGTGGATGGACGCTCAATCCACTTGCCTTCCATCAACTCTTTCACGGTGCGGAGTTGCAGGCGCGGATATTTCTGTTTGTTTGTCTTGTGCTCGTAAAATCCGGCGCTGGCGGCCTCGATTTCCATGGGGCCGGTGGGCGGTTGCAGGGAAATCAAAATGCCGATGGCGGCTTGCTCGCGGTCCAGCACGCCGCGCAAATCGCGCACGTCTTTTACGCCGGTCTTGCCGCCTTTGACCTGGATGATGATTTGCTCCGGCTTGACGGCTTTGGGGTCGTCGCGGAATAGGATTTTGCCGTCAATGCCGTGGTCCGCGCCTTTTTTCTGCTCGACGGGCCGGGCGCCGACGAGGCCGAGCGCCCACCATTGGAACTGGTATTTGTCGTCCTCGGCGAGCGTGGCGGCTTCGTTGGGCGTAGTCGGCTCGCCGATGATGCGGACAAGGGAGATTTCGGGTGGAACAGGCGTCGCGCCTGTTCCGCCGGGCGTCGCGCCCGGCGGCGGGGCGGCGGGAGATTTTGAAGGTTCGTTGGTCTTCACGGCGTTTGGGGAAGTTTCCGGCGCGACGCCGGAAACCACAGGCCGGAGGCCTGTTCCACCCGAACCCGAAATAAATTTCATCCGGGCGCCGTAGGTGTCTTGGAGGCGGTTTTTGATGAGGGAAATGGCGAGTTGGGTCACGTCAATGCCGATCCAATCGCGGCCGAGTTTCTCGGCGGCATCAATGGTCGTGCCGCAGCCGCAGAACGGGTCCAGCACCACGTCGCCGGGATTGCTGCTGGCTTGGATGATCCGCTCCAGCAACGCCACCGGCTTTTGCGTCGGATAGCCGAGGCGTTCGGCGGATTGCGCTGGAATGGGAGTGATGTCAGTCCACAAATCTTGCAACGACACACCTTTCATCTCGTCGAGGTAACGCTTGTAAGCTGGAACAGTTCCGGGTTTGGTCTGAATAATTCGGCCCTGTTGATAAAGCTCCTGCATCTTCTCCTTGCTGTAGCGCCAGTAACGAGTGACGCCAAGAAACTCATAATGCGGATTCCTCTTTGCGGGATCAGCCCCGCCGGGCGCAGTTATGTCTCCGAGGCGATAGCGACGCCCGGTTTCCGGCTCGATGTGTTTGTAAAAGCTGTCAGTGTATTCTTCATCGTAAGCCGTATAGAGCCAATTCCATGTCCATTCGTCAGTTTTCGAGTAGAGCAGAATGATGTCGTGGATCCGCCCGGGTTGCTTCCTTCCTTGCTTTGCATCGTTATGCGCGCTGCTTCGCTTCCAAATTATTTCCGCAAGAAAGCGATCTTTTCCAAATAGCGCATCGAGCAGCAGCTTGAGGTAATGGGAGGCGGTGGGGTCGCAGTGGAGGTAGAGCGAGCCGGTGGGTTTGAGGACGCGGCGGAGTTCGACGAGGCGCGAGGACATCATGGTGAGGTAGGCCATCATGTCGTTGCCGCCCAGAAAAGTGTAAAACGCCTGCATCACGTCGGAGACCTTGCCGGGCTGCTCGGTGACGGCGTCGTAGGCCTTTTTGGTCTCGATGTCCCAATGCCAGGTGTCCTCGAAGGCGTGAATCTGGCTGGCGGCGGCGGAGCCGTCCTTTTCCTGAAAGAAGGCGTTGTAGTTTTGCGCGGAGTTGAACGGCGGATCGAGATAAACGAGGTCCACGGTCTCGTCCTTGAGGTAACGCCGGAGGATGTCGAGGTTGTCGCCGTAATAGAGCGTGCCCATTTGAAAGTTGATGGTTGAGCGATGAGGGTTGAGAGTCA
>JBEKRA010000161.1:0-5598 GCA_049519195.1 Verrucomicrobiota bacterium | reverse complement strand
GTGGTCAGCAGCAATGCGCTGCTTGCCATTCAAACCCCGAGCTTGGTGGGTGAATGGCTCAATGGAACAGCCGCAGCAACCAATTTGGTTGATGTTTCAGGCTATTCTCTGGCGGCCAACCACGGCGCTTACATCGTCGGCAATGGCAACCTTGTCTTCACAAATGATGTGCCGCCGGGCAAGACCGGTTATTCGGCTTTCTTCTACAACGGCGATACCGGCCTCGCCATCAGCAACTCGTCCACATGGGACGCGAACTACGACAGCACGTTCGATAACCAGATCAACAACGCTTTCACCGTCTCATGCTGGGGGAGGGGTTTCCCGGCAGGTTGGTATCCGTTTGTGTCCAAGTGGGGTGAAGGAAGACCACACAATTCGCCCGATGGCGGCTGGCAGCTCCGCGCGGATGGTAATGGCATTAATCCGTGTTTTACCGTTCGTGACGAACAAATCGGCACGTTCGGCTATGGTTGCAACACGAACGACGCTACGGATGACATGGCCACCACGCTTGTTGCCGGCAATGATGGCTGCTGGCATTTCTATTCCGGCACTTTCAATGCCGTGACGGGCATACGCTGTCTGTATGTGGACGGGGTGCTGGCGGCCCAGGAGACCAACAACGTGCAATATGACCTGGCCTCGTGGGCACACCTCTGCATCGGCGGCAAAGACCTCCCGCCGGGCAACAGCTTTGGCTTCTTCTCCACATTCGAGATTTACGACGTGCGCATCTATAACTACGCGTTGACCAATGGAGTTCTGCCGCCGTCGCCACCTCCGCCACACCTATCGGTGCAGCCTCAATCCGTTCTCGTCTTTACGAATACAACAGCACAGTTTCGCGCCACTGCCAGCGGCACCGCGCCCCTGGTGTATCAGTGGACGCTTAATGGCACCAATGTCAATCTCCTGCCGGACAGCGCCAATTTCACCGGCGCAAATTCGAACGTGTTGACGATTCTCAATGTGGCGACTAACGACGCGGGTTCGTATCAGTTAATTGTCACGAACCTCTACGGCAGTGCGATCAGCAGCAATGCGTTCCTTACCATTGAGCAACCGGCGCTGGTGGGTGAATGGTTTGCCGGGAATACCAATTTGGCCGATGTTTCAGGCTATCAGCCGGCTGGCACTCACGATGGTTACGTCATCGCCGGCAGTTATTCGTTCTCGAGTGATGTGCCGCCCTTGCGGCCCGGTAAATCGCTTAACATAGCCGCCAATTCGGGCATAGCCATCAGCAACTCGTCCACATTGGACGCGGCCTACACCAACACGTTCGATGACACCATCCACGACGCGATGTCTGTCACATTCTGGGCCAAGGGGTTCCCCGGCTCGTGGAGTTGGAATCCGTGCGTGTCCAAGTATGGTGAAGGCCCCGGATGGCAGTTCCGCGAAGGCGGCGGGCCGGGCCAGATTCCGTGTTGGACGGTTCGAGACAATGGCACAGGCGTCTTTGTTCAGGGCGCCGGCCCGGGGTGGGCTATGGGTGGCGATCTGGACGATCTGCACGCCGCCACCGGCGTTGGCGGCGGCGCGAGCTACTATAACGTTGATAACAACTGGCACTTCTATGCCGGCACGTTTGATGCAAATACTACCCTCCGCAACCTGTATATTGATGGTGTGTTGTGGGGTCAGGAGACCAACAACATGCAATACAACATGGCTCCGGCTGAACATCTTGTCATCGGCGCCAAAGACAGCCCGCCGGGCAACAACTATGGCAGCTACGGAGGCCCATTCAATATCTACGATGTGCGCATCTATAACTATGCGCTCACACAACAGCAGGTTCAGCCTCCTCATCCTCCCCCCGGCCCCACTCCGCCACAGATAACCCAGCAGCCGCCAGGCAGCATCAACACCACCTGTGTGGGCGTGACTGTGCAGATCGGGGCCATTGCCGGCGGCGGCGGGCCTCTCACCAATCAGTGGCAGTTCAACGGCACCAATCTGGTGGACGGCAACTATGGCGGCGTCGTTATCTCGGGATCACAATCAATCGCCCCGGCGTCGGGCTTTGAAACAACCCTCCTGACGATCGCCAATGTGACGACGAACTACTCGGGTGTCTATACCTTGATTGTCTCGGACGCGAATGGCTCGGTGGTCAGCAGCAACGCGAACCTCACCGTTGGGACTGACTCCGTTGCGCCTGTGCCTGCGGGGGCTCTCGTGGGTGAATGGCTTAACGGAACAAACAGCCTGGCCGACACGTCAGGATATTCACCGGCGGGCACACACGACGCCAAGGTGCAAAGCGGCGCCGTTTGGTGGACCAATGACGTTCCGCCCATCGCCCCGCCCGGCAGCCAATCGCTGTATTTCAACAACGCCGGCCTCACGGTCTCCAACTCATCCACACTGGACGCTAACTACACCAACACGTTCGACCTGGCCATCAGCAACAGCATGACAATCGAGTGCTGGGCGAAGGGCTGGCCGGGCTCATGGAATCCGTTTGTGTCCAAGTATGGTGAAAACGGCATAGGCTGGCAGCTCCGCTGTGACGGTTGGAACACCGCGTGTTGGACCGTTCGCGCACCTACTGGCGGTGGAGATATGGGAGCGCCCGCTACCAGCAATGACAGTTTCTGGCACCACTATGCCGGCACCTACGACGTGACGTCGGGTCTCATGAAGCTCTACATTGACGGTGTGCTGGCCGTTACGTGGACCGGCGTTGGACCGTATAACCTGTCTCCTCCATCGCACCTTATGATTGGCGCCCGTGACGGAGGTGGCAACGCCTTCGGCAACTACTACAGCGGCGAAATCTATGGCGTGCAAATCTATGACACCGCGCTTAGCGCAGATCAGGTTAACGCCTCCTTGGTATCGCCGGTGACGGTTCCGCCGACGTTCAGTGGTCCGATAGCCATCACCAGCGGCCCCAGTGGCAGTCAATTGGTGCTGAAGTGGCCCTACGGCACGTTGCTCCAAGCGACGAATGTGGCAGGCCCGTGGACGCCAGTCGCCGGTGCAGTATCGCCTTACACGAATCTCATCAACATGACGGCTCCGAACATGTTCTACAAATTGAGCAACCCGTAAGGCAGAAGCCTGTAATTAAGATATATGGAAAGGGGTCATGGTTTCGGGCGTCGCGCCCGAAACTGTTTGCGTCGTGAGTTGCGATTCGACCGTTGGTCCGCTGAAAAAGCGACGCACATCCCAGCAATTCGGCGGGACGCCGAATTGAACCCGCCGGAGGCGGGTGCCACCTCAATTTTCGCTCCAGGATTTCTCCGGCGAGCGCGGGGTTCGCCTTGCCCTTGCTCGATTTCATCACCTGGCCATTGAGAAAATTCAGAGCGACGGCCTTGCCGGATTTGAACCCTGTGCAACCACCGAAACCACGGTGTCGGCATTGTGACTTGTCCGGTCCAGACCGGTGATATGCACGGAGCCATCGGCATTTTGAACGCAGTCCAGCGCCCGGCCGGTGAACACGTCGAAGCAGCCGGCTACCTTTTCCTTGATTGGCGGAGTGGTGAATTCAATGCCGGCATAGCCGGGCAAAATGTGGATGAAATACTTGCCAGGCTTGGACGTGAAACCGTATTGCCCGTCCACCGGGTTCCACGGACCGCCGCGCGTGCCGTAGATGCTGTCACCCACCACCGCCAGCCACGCGCCGAAATGCCGCAGCAACGCCGCGTGCGTCTCCGGGATTTTTCCGTGCCGGTCCGGCCCGACGTTGAGCAGCAGGTTTCCGTTGCGCACGACCGCATCCACAACGTATCGCGTCAGTTTTTCCTCGGACATCAAGCGTTGCTGCGTGTTGAAGCCCCAGGTGATTTGGTTGAGGTTCAGGCATTTTTCCCAATAATCCGCGCGCACCGGGCCTTTGATGGTCGCGTCGCCTTCCTCCGGCAGCAAATCTCCGAGCCAGCCGGCGCGGTTGTTGGCGATGGCCGCCGGCGAATATTTCCGCACGATGCCCATCAGGCCCAGCTGGCGGCCGGAGTCGTCGGTGTCGCTGTTTTCAGCGGCCACCGGCCAGGCGTTGGCGGGATCCCGGTATTTGCCCGGCTCCCAGAAAAATGCCGCGTCCCGGTCCGAACCTTGTTGCGCCAGCCAGCCGCCGTCCCAAAAAACATAGTCGAACGGCCCGTAGTTTTTGGACAGCGTGCGCACTTGCTCATAGACTTCATTTTTCATCATCGCCGCGTTGTCCTTGTGCCACACCGCGTTGGTGTAACCCCATTTGTTTTTCGCGCAATTCGTGCCGGTCACGTCATAGTAGCCCGGATAGCGCCAGTTGATCGGCGAATAATACATTCCCACGCGCAACCCCGCCGCGCGACAGGCCCGGACGTATTCCGCAAAAAGGTCGCGGTGGAGCGTCTGCACGCTCGTGAAGGCGTTGGTGAACCGGCTGTCGAACAGCGCGAAACCATCGTGATGCCGCGCTGTGAGGCACATGTATTTCATGCCGGCGTCCTTTGCGAGCTGCGCCCATGCGGCAGGATCAAAATCGTTCGCGTCAAAGAACACGCCGTCACCCTGGTCGAAAGCATACTTGCGATAGTCATCAATCGGAATCGCCGCCTGTTCCATATACCACTCGCCCTTGGCCGGCACTGCGTAAAGTCCCCAGTGGATGAACATCCCAAATTTGGCGTCAGAAAACCATTGCATCGCCGCGTCGTCCTGCTGGCGAATGCCCATGTCCGTTTGCGGCTCGCGCGCGATGACGATCAGCGCGGTGAAAGTGGTGAGAAGAAAAATGGGAATATGTTTCATAGGTTTAACTCGCGTAAAAAACGAACCATCAGCGTTTGAGCTTCCGTTCCAAAATCTCGCCGGCGAGCGCGGGGTTGGCTTTGCCTTTGCTCAATTTCATCACTTGCCCTTTCAAAAAATTCAGCGCGGCGGTTTTGCCGGATTTGAAATCGTTCGCCGGGCCGGGGTTGGCGGCAATGGCTTCGTCGCAGAATTTTTCAATCGCGCTCGTGTCGCTCACCTGGGCGAGTCCTTTCTCCCGGACAATTGCCGCCGGAGATTTGCCGGTCTCGAACATTTCGGCGAACACCTGCTGCGCGGCGGAACTGCTGATGGTTTTGGCCTCCACCAAATTGACCAGTTCAACGATCGCTTCCGGCTTGAATTTGAGGTCGGCCAGCGTCAACCGTGGGATAGGCGTCCCGCCTGTCTCTAATGTTTCTGATTTGCCGGATTCTTGAATGGAGACAGGCGCGACGCCTGTCCTACACTCATTTGCCTCCGCCAATTTTGCCCGCAGATTGTTGATGACCCAGTTCGCCACGGCCTTCGGGTTTTTCGTTTGTTTGGCGATTTGCTCAAAATAATTTCCGAGCGGCACATCGTTCACAAAAGTTTCAGCGTCCGGCGCCGGCAGTTGATAATCGCGCATGAACCTCTGCTTCCGCGCCAGCGGCAGTTCCACCACGCGGGATTTCACCCCGGCCAGCCATTCGTCCGTCGGCGCCTGTGGCATCAGGTCGGGGTCGGGGAAATAACGGTAATCGTGCGCAAATTCCTTCGTCCGCATTTCCTCGGTCACACCGGCCACGTCGTCCCAGCGGCGCGTGGATTGAATCAGCTTGCCGCCCTTTTTCA
>JBEKRA010000160.1:0-5616 GCA_049519195.1 Verrucomicrobiota bacterium | reverse complement strand
TCAGCGGCTTGACGCCCCAATTCTCGGCGTCCGCCTGCGGCCCGCCCATGTAGCAGCTCAAGGAATAGCTTCGCAACACCTCGACGCTGGTGTCCTGAACCCTGCCGTGGTCCGCGGGGCATCTATAAACGGCGACGTTTTTGACAAACTTATACAGGGTGCCGCGGGTGAGGGTGGCGGGATCTGTGTCCAAACTGGCATTGCCAGTGACCCAGGAATTCGACGGGCTTTCCGCGATGCCGGAGGAACGGAAAGCCCATTCGTTCAGCGGGAGCGCGCCATTGAAATCGGTGATGTAAAGCTGCCACGCCAATCCGAGTTGCCGGCCATTGCTCATGCACTGGGTGCGCTGCGCCCTCGCTTTCGCCTTGGACAACACCGGCATCAGGAGGGCCGCCAGTATGCCGATGATGGCGATCACGACGAGCAGTTCGATGAGCGTGAAGGCGAACGGGTGACGGGTGACGCGTGACAAGTGACAGGAATGTATCCGGCGCATTGCCGCCGCCTTGTCACTCGTCACCTGACACGCGTCAAATTCCATCGCTTGTGTTTTCATCAAGTTTCAGCGGCTCAATTCTTCCCGTGGGTGACAATGGATGATACTTGCGCATTCATCTCATTATTCAACAAACCTTCCTCGCCGACGTTCAAACAATTTTGCCGGCTACGGTTTGCGACCATCCGGGCTGTTGGGATAGCACCACAGCCGGTTTTTGTTCGGGTCATCCACGTCGTTATACCAGTCATTGAGCAGGACATAACTCACCGAGGTGTCAAACTCGGCTTGAATCGCACCCTGATTATGCCGCGCGCTGACACCTTCGCCGGGAAAGTTCGCGCCGTCGTTGAAATAAAAGGGATCCGTCTCGTCCGTCTCCCAAAACGCGCAGTCTGTTGGCTTCATCGCCGCCAGCTTCACCGGCGTGTCAATCGCGCCGAAACCAACGATCGCCCCATTTATCGCGTAGCTGGAAATCTGCTGCGGACGTTCCATATCTGTCTGCTCGGCCTCCGAATACCGCGTTTCGTTGGGCTTGGTGTCCATCGGACAGAAATAGATTTTCGGATTCTGTAGCGCCCGCCAGAGCGAGCCGGTATTGACCTTGAATTTATTCGTGCCGGTGGCATTTGAATCCACCTCATAAAGCCAGCCTTTCGGCGAGCCGTCAGCGCCGCCGTCCCAATTCGGCTGCGGCAACGCATCTTCGTTGTCGGCGGCGAAGGTGTGGATGGCGATCATGATTTGATGGAGGTTGTTGATGTCCGTCACCTTGCTGGCCGAATTTTTGGCCTTGCTCAAAACCGGCAGCAGCAGCGCCGCCAGAATGCCGATGATGGCGATGACGACGAGCAATTCAATCAAGGTAAAGGCCCGAGCGCGGCGTTTCATACCATATTTGACAACTGGCAGCTTCATTTCCTTTGAAGGAATCGGATCAATGGGTTCAATCAGAGAACCGCGCCGCCGCGTTTCCGGGCTGACAAGCGGTTCACCATGCGAACGGTCATGTTCGTCCAGCTTCATTGATTTCCCAACCATACTAACAACGCCCGATGAATTCAGTTACAAACTAAATGAAAAATTATCACGCCGCTTTCCTGCGGTCTGCTGGAAGGACGCGCCAAGCCCTGGAATTTGTCCAAGCCGTCACAATAACATGTCCGCCCAACGGCAAAATCGGACAATGGATTTCTGGAAAACATCCAACAATCAACAACCAACATCGAACATCCAATGATTTCCAGCCCGCAGATGAATTGGATGTTGGATGTTCGATGTTTCCCATGATTACATCCCGCCGTCGAAATACCAGCGGTGTTCCGGATTGTCGCAGCGGATGGACAACTGCCATTTCTTGACCGAACCATCCTTGAGCCGAAGTTCGTATGGCACAAACACCTGCGGCCCTTGAAAATCCTTTTGGTTGCCCATTCCTTTGAGCTGGCTTCGAAGATTGGGTTGCATTTCCACCAGCGCGGCGATGCTGATCCGCGCTTTGAACGGTTTTCCAAGGCTGATGACTTCCATGCCACCGTAAATGTATTTCAAACCTTCGATGGAAACGCCTGCCGGACAATACTTGCCGGCTTCCGTCCAATTCCCCTGCGCGAGCGCGCCAAAAAATCCCTGTGCTACCTGCGCCGGCGTCGTGCCGGTTTGTTGCTGATAACTTGCGTTGTCAGCATCGGTCAATTCCGTCTTCGAGGTGAATAGCGAAGCCGCCGCCTCGTGCTGATGAACGACGTGAACGATGATGGGTGTGGTCGTTCCCGCCGCCAAAATCACCACCGCCGCCGCGACGACCGCTGTTTTTGCTTTTGTCCATGCCATAATTTTCAATGCTCCTTTGACCAAAGCCAGGGTTGATCCGCCCGCCGCCGCGCCTTTGGTTATCGCGACGGCGGAAATGGTCTTGGCCAGCGCCACCGGCGCGGCCTGAATCGAATTGACTGAAATTTTTTCCGCGATGCCCGTCGCTGTTGAATCCACTCCGCGTTTGGCAAAGAAATCCCGCAGCTTTTCCAGACTCCGGGTGACCCGCTTTTGTGCCGCGCGCTCCTCCAGGCCCAGCGCCGCGCCCACCTCCTGCAAACTCTTGTTCTCGAAAAAACGCAGCACAATCGCGTCGCGGTCCGTGTCGCGCAGCCGCGCCATCGCCTCGTCCAGCAGCGGCGACAATTGTTCCCACGCCGCGTCGGGTTCGTTTTGTAAAATTCCTTCCATGAAAGCCTCCTGTTCGCGAAGTTGACGGCGACGCTGGATTTTCAGCGCGTCCTTGGCGGCGAACTGCGCCGCGCGGTAAAGCCAGCCGGACAAAACCGTCTTTGGACTCAACGACCCGGCCTTGCGCGCCAGAATTATGAAGACCGCCTGCGCCACGTCCTCGGCCAGTTGCGGGTCGCGCACCTGCCGCAACGCCGCCGAATAAACCAGATTGACGTGCCGCGACACCAGCGTTTCAAACGCCTGCCCGGATTTGCTGGCGGCGAATTCCCGCACCAGCGCCATGTCGTCATTCATCATCCACTTAATAAATGGACGCCGGAGATAAAAGGAGACAAATTATTTCGCCTTTTCGACTGCGAGCATTTCAACGGGCAGGTTGGTGGGAACAAGTTCCAAACCCAGATTCTCCAGTTCTGCCCGCTTTAGCCATTGAAACGGGATTTGTTTCCCACAAAACAGACGCGATTTCGCGCCAGCCCATTTTGTCGAGAACAATCTTCTTTGTGCCTTTGCGTCTTGGTGGTGAATTTTAATCACTTCACCCAGCCCTGCTGCTTGAGCCAGAACAGGCAGTCCGCCGCCCACGGATGCGGATGCGCAAACGGCGGCTTGTCCTTCAAGCCCATGCCGTGACCGCCTTTTTGGTAGATGTGCAAATCAAACGGCACGCGGTTTTTCCGCAGCGCCTCGGCGAACATCATGCTGTCCTCCATCGGCACGGTCCTGTCCTCGAATGTCGTCCAGAGGAAGCACGGCGGCGTGTTGGCCGTCACCTGGAGTTCGCTGGAAAGATATTTCACCATCTCCGGCGACTGATTGGTGCCGAGCAGGCTGTTGCGCGAACCCCGGTGGGTGAATTCGCCCATCGTGATGACCGGGTAACAGAGAATGCCGATGTCCGGCCGCGAGCTTTGCCGCTCGACCGGGTCGGGTGAATTCGTGTCGCCGGAATCGAAATGCGTCAGTATCATCGAGGCCAGATGCCCGCCCGCCGACGAGCCCATGATGCCGATGCGATTCGGGTCAATGTGATAGTCCGCCGCGTGCGCCCGCACCCAGCGGATGGCGCGCGTCACGTCCTCGAACTCCGCCGGATAATGATAGCCGCTGGAGCCGAGCCGGTATTTCAGCACGAAACAGGTGACGCCGTGCTGGTTCAGCCAGAGGGCGTAATCGTTGCCCTCGTGCGGCGCCAAGCCCACGTAGGCGCCACCGGGACAAATCACCATCGCCGCGACCGCCGTTGCGTTGCTTTGGCGCGTCAGGCTGGTTGTCGCGCGCGTTGCTGTGTTCCAGACCGCCCGCTGCCGTGGCGTTCCGTTGTTTTGGCGCGTCAGATCGGTGGTCTTGGTCGCATCGGGCAGATACGGCGTGAGCGTCGGGATGTCGTTGGACTTCGCGCCGAGAGCGCCGGGCGCGCCATCGGGCCAGAGCGGAATTGCATTTGTCATTTCGGCGCGGGCCAAAATGAGCGACGAAAATAAAATTGCCGATGCGAAAAGCGTTTTCATGAACCATCAAAACCATTTCTTCTTTTTGAAATACCAGTAGGTGGCGATGGTGGAAAACACCATGCAGATGCTGGCGATGTAATAGGCGTGCTTGTATTTGAATTCCGGCATGCCGGGGAAATTCATGCCATACCAAGTGCCAATCATCATCAGCGGCGTGGTGATGACGGTGATGAGCGTGAGCAGCTTGACGACTTCGCCGGTCTGGTTGGACGACATGTTCAAGTAAATCTGCAAAATGCCGGTGAGCGAATCGGTGTAGCTTTGCGCCATTTCGCTGATGCGGAACGATGAATCGTAGATGTCGCGGAAATACGGCACCATGTGCGGGCGGATGAGCTTGAACTCGCCCGCGGCGAACCGCGCCAGCACCTCGCGCTGCGGCCCGATGATCTGGCGCAGATGAAAGACCTCCTTTTTGATTTGAAGGACGCGGTTGAGGACCTGCTTGCCCGGCTTTTGCAACACGTTCTGTTCCAGCTCGGCGATTTCGAGTGAAAGTTCCTCCAGCGCCGGGTTGTAGTTTTCCACCAGCACGTCCAGCAGGCTGTGCGCGACGCGGTCCGGCGCGCGCGCGATGTTGACCGTGCCCTTCAGGGCGCGCTCCTCCACCAGCGACACGCTGCGCGCCGGCGCCCGGTGATAGGTCACGAGAAAATTCCTGCCGAGAAAGAAATCCAGTTCGCTCGTGGCGAACCGCCCGTTTTCCCGGCTGTAATCCACCGCGTGGATGACCATGAACAGATACAGCGTGAACAGGTCGCCTTCCTTGGGCGAGTATTCCTCAACCTTGGGCGACGAGCTGGCGGTGAGGCAGTCCTCGATGGACAACGGATGGAAATGGAACACGTCCTCCAAAATTTTCCGGACTTCATCCTCGGTCGGCGCCTCCAAATCCACCCAAAGAAAAAGATTCGTGTCCGCCAGCAGCGTCGGCATGAGGAACAAATCAATGTCCTTCGTGTGCAACCGGCCCTGGATGGTGAATGCAAATGAACGGATCATAATCAGGACAATGCGCGAATCGCGCGGCATCTTAAAGCGTGAGCCTTTCAAGGCAAGCGCCAATTGCCGCGTTTGATACCGCGTCAAATCCGACGACGGCCAGCCGGCTCACGGCGGGAGCGGCTGGCCTTTGGTTTCTGGAGCGAAGGGCAGAATCAGCAGTCCGACGAGATAAATCAGGGCCACGGTGCTGGCGGCGAGGCCAAAACTGCCCAGCGCGATGACCAAATAGCCGGTCACAAACGGACCGCTGGCCGCCAGCACCCGGCCGATGTTGAAACAGAATCCGGCGCCGGTCGCGCGAATCCGCGTGGGATACAATTCCGGCAGGTAAATCGGGAAGCCGCTGAAAATGCCGTTGTTGAAAAA
>JBEKRA010000159.1:0-5639 GCA_049519195.1 Verrucomicrobiota bacterium | reverse complement strand
CGGGGTGCGGAAGAAGCTGCCTCGTCGAGATTATGGATTTTCCACGGCTTGGAATGCGCATCAGCCGTTCGCCAACGAGACGCTGCCCAATTGTTTTCACAAGAAAACCTTCTGATCAACGCCCGAAACATCTCGCGTTCAAAAGAAGTGAATCTTTTTTACGATTTTCTCGAAACCAGGGCAAGAATTTTTTTGATGATTACAATTCGTTGCACCAGCGATGCTGATGTGCGCCGGTGGCAAGCGTGACTAAATGAACCGCCGGAATGGAGCGGCAAAGCCGGACAACGTGCGGCAGGCGTCGGGCGATTGCCGGTGAGCGTCGGGAAAATGCCAGCAGCAGCCAGCGGTGCTTCGTTCTGGCGCCAACCCGACCAAGCAACAGATGTTGTCTCTTTGCCAAAAAAAGTGGGGGTCGTTGCGCCGGACTAATCTATTCTGATTCCAGAGCCGTCGGTAATGAGCAAGTCGGTTTGGACTTCGCCGTTGCAACGGCCATTTCCGCGGCGCAACGACTTTGAACTTTTCATCAATATGAGCACTAGAACAAAACTGACGCTGGACGCCAATGAAGGCGTCGCCCATGTCGCCTACCGCCTCAACGAGGTCATGGCGATTTATCCCATCACCCCTTCCTCGCCGATGGCCGAATGGTGCGACCAGTGGGCGTCCGAGGGCAAACGCAACCTTTGGGGAACCATTCCCGGCATCATCGCGCTGCAAAGCGAGGGCGGCGCGGTCGGCACGGTCCACGGCATGTTGCAGACCGGCTCCATCGCCACGACGTTCACCGCGTCGCAGGGTCTGCTGCTGATGGTTCCCAACATGTTCAAAATCGCCGGGGAATTGTTGCCGGCGGTTTTTCACGTCACCGCCCGCTCCATCGCCACGCACGCGCTTTCCATTTTCGGCGACCACAGCGACATCATGGCCTGCCGCACGACCGGCTGGGCCATGCTCGGCTCGGCCAGCGTGCAGGAGGCGACGGATTTCGCGCTCATTTCGCAGGCGGCCACGCTGCGCTCGCGGATTCCATTCGTGCATTTCTTCGACGGCTTCCGCACGTCGCACGAGGTCCAGAAAATCGAGATGCTGAACGAGGCGGATTTGCGCGCGCTGATTGACGACAAGCTCATTGCGGAGCACCGCGCGCGCGGGCTGTCGCCGGACCGGCCGGTGCTGCGCGGCACCGCACAGAACCCCGACGCGTATTTCCAGGCGCGCGAGGCGTGCAATCCGTTTTACGCCGCCTGCCCGGACATCGTGCAGCAGGCGATGGATGCCTTCGAGAAGCAGGTCGGGCGCGGCTACAAGCTGTTTGAATACGAAGGCTCGCCGACGGCCGAGCGCGTCGTCGTGCTGATGGGTTCCGGCTGCGAGGCGGCGCACGAGACGGTGGATTATTTGAACCGCGCCGGCGAAAAGGTCGGCCTCGTGAAGGTGCGGTTATACCGGCCGTTTGACAGCAGGCGGTTTGTCGAGGCGCTGCCCGCGACGGTGAAGTCCGTCGCGGTTTTGGACCGCACGAAGGAGCCGGGCGCCGCGGGCGAGCCGCTGTTCCAGGATTGCGCCGCCGCGATTTGCGATGGCCTGGCCAGCAACTGGGGCCGGATCAAAACGATGCCGCGCCTCGTTGGCGGCCGCTACGGCCTGTCCTCCAAGGAATTCACGCCCGCGATGGTCAAGGCGGTGTTTGACAATCTCAAGGAGAAGCAGCCGAAGAATCATTTCACCGTCGGCATCACCGACGACGTTTCCCAGACGAGCCTGCCGGTGGACCACAATTTTTCGACCGAACCCGACAACGTGATTCGCGCGCTCTTTTACGGCCTCGGCGCGGACGGCACGGTGGGCGCGAACAAAAATTCCATCAAAATCATCGGCGAAGGCACGGACAATTTCGCGCAGGGCTATTTTGTTTATGACTCGAAGAAATCCGGCAGCATGACAGTGTCGCACCTGCGGTTCGGGCCGGAGCCGATCCGCTCGACCTATCTCGTCAGCCGCGCCAATTTTGTGGCCTGCCATCTCCCGACGTTTCTGGAGAAATTCGACATGGTCAAACCGCTCATTTCCGGCGGCACGTTCCTGCTCAACACCCCTTACTCGAAGGACGAAATCTGGTCCAAGCTTCCGACGCCGTTGCAGGAGTCGCTCATCGCCAAGAAGGCGAAGTTTTTCGTGATTGACGCGACGAAGGTGGCGCGCGAAAGCGGCATGGGCGGGCGCATCAACACCATCATGCAGGTCTGCTTCTTCGCGCTGTCCGGCGTGCTGCCGCGCGAGAAGGCCATCGAGTCCATCAAGTATTCCATCAAGAAAACCTACGGGAAAAAAGGCGAGGAAGTCGTCGCGAAGAACCTCAAGGCCGTGGACAACACGCTGGAACATCTGCACGAAGTGCCGGTGACAAGCAAAGTGAACGGCAGCGGCGGGCTGTTGCCGCCGGTCACGCCCAACGCGCCGCAGTTCGTGAAGGACGTGCTGGGCCGGCTGGCCGCCGGCGAAGGCGACGACCTGCCCGTGAGCGCGTTTCCGGTGGACGGCACGTTCCCGACCGGCACCGCGCAATACGAGAAGCGCAACCTCGCGCTCGACATTCCCGTCTGGGACGAAAAGGTCTGCATCCAATGCCTGAAGTGCGTGGCCATCTGTCCGCACGCGACGATTCGCGGAAAAATCTACGAACCGGCGGCGCTGGCCGGCGCGCCCGCGCCCTTCAAGAACACCGACTCGCGGATCCCCGATTTCAAGGGCTTGAAATTCACACTGCAGGTCGCCGCCGAGGATTGCACCGGCTGCGGGTTGTGCGTGGACGTCTGCCCGGCCAAGAACAAGACCGAGGCGAAGCTCAAGGCCATCAACATGCGGCCGCAGGCGCCGTTGCGCGCGGCGGAACGCGAGAACTGGAATTTCTTCCTCGGCCTGCCGGAAACCGACCGGCGCAAGGTCAAGACGACGCAACTGCGGCAGCAGCAGCTCCTGCGGCCGTTGTTCGAGTTCAGCGGCGCGTGCGCCGGCTGCGGCGAAACGCCCTACATCAAGATGCTGTCGCAGCTTTTCGGCGACCGCGCGGTCATCGCCAACGCCACCGGCTGCTCCTCGATTTACGGCGGCAACCTGCCGACGACACCCTATGCAAAGAACGCCGAGGGCCGGGGGCCGACGTGGTGCAATTCGCTGTTCGAGGACAACGCGGAGTTCGGCCTCGGCTTCCGCGTCTCGCTGGACAGGCAGCGGGATTTTGCCATCGAGCTTTTGAAAAAACTCGCCGCCGAGGCCGGCCAGGACCTTGCGGACGGAATTATTAACGCGAACCAGGACGACGAGGCGGGCATTTACGAGCAGCGCGAGCGCGTCGCGGCCTTGAAACTCAAGCTGCAAAAGCTGGATTCGCCGGAAGCAAAACTGCTGCTCGGCCTCGCCGACAAACTGGTGAAGAAGAGCGTGTGGATAATCGGCGGCGACGGCTGGGCCTACGACATCGGCTACGGCGGCCTGGACCACGTTCTGGCGAGCGGCCGCAAAGTGAACGTGCTCGTGCTCGATACGGAGGTTTATTCCAACACCGGCGGGCAGATGAGCAAGTCCACGCCCCGCGGCGCGGTGGCGAAATTCGCCGCCGGCGGCAAGGCGATGGGCAAGAAAGACCTCGGCCTCATCGCCATGACCTACGGCCACATTTACGTGGCGAGCGTGGCGCTGGGCGCGAAGGACGAGCAGGCGCTCAAGGCGTTCGTGGAGGCGGAATCGTATCCCGGTCCGTCGCTCATCATCGCCTACAGCCACTGCATCGCGCACGGCATAGCGGTGGACATGGGCGTGGGCGCGCGGCAGCAAAAGCTCCTGGTTGATTCCGGCCAGTGGCTTTTGTATCGCTACGACCCGCGGCGCGCCGCGCGCGGCGAGAATCCGCTGCAGCTCGACTCGCCGGCGGCCAAGGCGAAGGTGCAGGATTTCATGCTCTCGGAAAACCGGTTCAAGATGCTCACCAAGAGCAAGCCGGAGGACGCGAAGAAGCTTTTCGCGCAGGCGCAGACCGATGCCGACCTCCGCTGGAAACTTTATCAATTCATGGCCGCGCGCGACACGAAATCGGAAAACGCGGCGGTGTCCGCGCCGAAACCGTCCACCACCGCGGAACAATTGCCGTGAACCATTGATGATTTATGATTGATGATTTGAGATTTCGGACGCGCGGACGGAACCGATCATCAATCGTAAATCGTAAATCATAAGTGTGCGTGTATGAACCCAATCGAACTTAAAGAGAGGACCATTCAATTCGCCGTCCGGGTCCTCAAATTTGCCGACGCTCTTCCGAACAAACCGTCGGGAAGAACGATTGCCGGCCAGGTCGCGCGCAGCGGTTGTTCGGTGGCGTCGAATTATCGCGCCGCTCTTCGCGGGAAATCGCGCGCGGATTTCGTCAACAAAATCACCATCGTTCTGGAGGAAGCCGACGAAACGGATTTGTGGATTGAACTGGCAAAACGGGCGGCGCTGGTTTCGTCCAAGCAGGTCGGAAAATTGCAGACGGAAGCTGTCGAACTGATCAAAATTTTCAGCGCCACGCGCCGAACGGCCCGCAATCATCAATCGTAAATCATAAATCATAAATACCATGAACCTGACCACCACCTATCTTGGATTGAAGCTGCGCACGCCGCTGGTTCCAGCCGCGTCGCCGCTCTCGGAGGACATTGACAACATCAAAAAAATGGAGGATGCCGGCGCGTCCGCCGTGGTGCTTTACTCGCTGTTCGAGGAGCAATTGCGCCAGGACCGGGCCGAACTGAACCAGAGCATGGAGCAGGGCACGGAAAGTTTCGCGGAGGCGCTGACTTATTTTCCCGAGCCGGAATCGTTCAAACTCGGCCCCGAGGAATATCTCAAGCACATCGCCCAGGCGAAAAAGGCCGTGCGCATTCCGATCATCGCCAGCCTGAACGGCTCCTCCGCGGGCGGCTGGACATCCTATGCCAAACAGATTCAGCAGGCTGGCGCCGACGCGCTGGAACTGAACATTTATCGCATCCCCACCGACGTCAAACTGCCAGCGGGCGACGTGGAACAGTCCTACCTGGAGATTCTCAAGGCGGTGAAAAAGGAGGTCACGATTCCAGTCGCGGTCAAATTGAGTCCGTTCTTCACCAACTTCGCCTGCATGGCTGGCAAACTGGACGCCGCCGGCGCAAATGGCCTCGTGCTGTTCAACCGTTTTTACCAGCCGGACATTGACCTCGAAACGCTCGAAGTGAAGCCGAACATTTTGTTGAGCACGCCCATGGCGATGCGGGTGCCGCTGCGGTGGATTGCGATTTTGCACGGACGCCTGCGCGCCAGCCTTGCCGCCACCAGCGGCATCCACCGCGCCTCCGACGCGCTGAAGATGCTCATGGCCGGCGCGGACGTGACGATGCTCTGCTCCGTGCTGTTGCGCCACGGCATTCCGCAGCTCGCCGTGATCGAGCGCGACCTCGTCGCGTGGATGGAGGAGCACGAATACGAATCCGTCGCGCAGCTCAAGGGCAGCTTGAGCCAGAAGAACTGCCCCGCGCCCAGCGCCTTCGAGCGCGCCCAATACATGCGCGCCATCGCCATCTATCCGCTCGCCAGGGCGTGAGCGGCACGGCGCG
>JBEKRA010000158.1:0-5658 GCA_049519195.1 Verrucomicrobiota bacterium | reverse complement strand
CTTTGGCCTTGAAGGCCGCACTATGCCGTTTGCGTTTTGCTTTCATAGTCTGCTTTCTCTTCTCCAGCAGACCAGCGAAAGTCCATCTTAACTTGTGGTCCAATTTTTGGGGTCCACCTCATTCCGAAGGCAGACGATGATAAGGAAAGCGTGCCATGACGAACCAATGGCAAACAAGATTTCCGTGTTATGTAAACTTTAACTCGGCAGCGGTTCACCGACATTGATTTTGTGCTTCAAACAGTAAGCTCCGTTGTCCACGTAATGTTCCGCCCACCATTTAAGTTTGGCGCGTTCTTCCTTTGACAATTTGCGGACGACTTTCGCCGGCGCGCCGAGGACGAGCGAGCCGGGCGGGATTTTCATCCCCTGCGTCACCAATGCTTTTGCGCCGATAATGCTCTGCTTGCCGATGATCGCACCGTCCAGAATCACCGCGCCCATGCCCACGAGCACTTCGTCGCCGACGGTGCAGGCGTGGACAATCGCGCCGTGGCCGACGGTGACCCAGTTGCCGACGACACACGCCAATTCGTCCGCGAGGTGCAGCACGGCGTTGTCCTGGATGTTCGAGTGGTGGCCAACAACAATGCGGTTGATGTCGCCGCGCAGCACCGCGCCATACCAAACGCTCGAATGCGCGCCAATCGTCACGTCGCCGAACACGACGGCGGTTTTGGCGAGATAGACGCCCTTGCCGAGCTTCGGCTGTTTGCACAGAAAAGCATCCAATTGTTTCACCGAATTTTTCACGCGGGAAATTTATCCGCGGATGTCGCGGATGTCGCGGATAAACGGAGCGCGGACGGCTCGTCCGCGTTGGAGTTCAAGCTTTAGCTTGCCGGGAAAAGCAGGCTGAAGCCTGAACTCCAACGACACGCGGGCGAGACGCCTGCGCTCCAAATTATTACGCCGGCGGAGTCTGCGATTTCGGCAGCAGGCGCGAGATGATAACGAGGAGGCCGATGACCACGACCGCGAGGATTCCCCAGAACACAATTCCGCCCGTGCCCGGCGTCCGGCCTTCGGCCCACGAAGATTTTTTCAATTGCTCCTCATTGCCAAGCGTGGCGGCGGACTTGTCGGCGGCGAGCAGTTCGCCGGCCACGAGGCTCAAATCATAGCTTGGCGGCGGCACGCGCGGATTGCCGTAGTAAAGGAACAGCCGGTCATCCGCCTTCGCTTTGAACAGCAGGCGCGTGGCCGGATAAAACGCGGTGAATTTTTCCAGCCCAAGCGGCGGGTTGTCGCCGTTGTCGGTTTCGAGAATCAACGTGTCGCCTTGCGGCGTGCTGTCCAACGGCAGTGAAAATTCCTTCGCTTTGCGTTCCGGTGTTTGTGTCCAAGTCGCGCCGGCCAGTCTCCGGTGGAATGTGTAACCGCGCTCGTCCGTGATTTCCTCGGAAAGCGACATCGAGCGCTGAAACAGCGGCGTTGTCGTCGCGCAGGTCAGGCGCGTGAGCGGCAGATTGGATTTGGGCAGCTTGATGAGCCAGCGGCTCAACTTCGGATTTTTAGCGTCATTCGTCGCCGTGACCGCCGGCGTAATCGCCCGGCTGATGGACGTGTTTTGAACGATGAACGGCACCTGATTGCTGCCGCGCAACACGCGCAGGCCGGGGTCGAGATGCGCCAGCACGTCGAGGTCCAACTCGATTTGCTGCCCGCCGCCGCGCGCGAGCTGGATGGGCTTGCGAAATTTCCACGCGGAAACGTCCAGCGCCGCGCCGGCCACTTCGAGTCCGCCCAGCGCTTCCGGCGCGCGGTAATTGGGATTGTCCGCGAGCGCGGAAATTTTCACCGGCGTAACGACGGCGTTTTTCAAATTCGCGCCGAGCGCCGCCAGGTCATAGCGCGCGGCGGCGCAGAATTTGTTGCCGGTGAGCAGATGAAAGGTTCCCGCCTGCCGCGCCATGAACACGAGATAAACCGGTCGCCGCTCCACGCGCACGGCGCTGACGGACAGCGGCGGGCTGTCCTCATTGCGGATGAGCAGCACTAGTTCGCGCGACGTGATTTTGGTATCGAGCGGCATGGAAAGGCTGGCGGACGGCGGCTGGCCTTCGATGGCGACGCGGTAAATCACGCCCTGGCCGACGGGTTGTTCAAAGATGCCGAGGTCCGTGATTCGCGGCACCGCGAGCGTGACGGCGCGCGTGAACAGCGGCTCGCCGGTTTCAATTTTCACAGAAGCCACGTCCAGATTCGCCGCGCCCAGATTAAGCGTGAGCCGGGTCTCGCCGGGATTTTCGTTTCGCTCGGCTACGGTGACCGTCTGCAATTCAATCGGCGACGCCTCGACATCGGCGGCGTGGACGCGTGCGCCGGTGAACGGAACCGGCTGCGAACGCTGGTCGTCAATCGTGAGCCGCAGCCAGCGCCATTCGCCGGCAGGAAATGAAACGTGGAGCTGGCCGGCGCCGTAAAGCTGCCGGAAAACCGGCTGGCCTTGCGCGAGCCGCTGCCAGTTCTGGCCGTCTGCCGAACCTTCGACGCGCACGGCCTTGATGAAATTCGCCGCCGGAGATTCGAGCGTCACGCCGTCGAGTGGCTGCAACAATCCGGTTTCGAGCGTGATGATGGTCGCGGCGGGTTGCAACGAAACTTGAAATGACTTTGCGCTCTGGATGGCTTTGGGTGAAGGCGCCGGGCGCGTGATGAGGAACGGCAGTTCGTTTCCCGCGTCGTCGCAGAGCCGCAAATCTTCGAGCGCGGGCCGCGCGGCGTCGAGCGTTTCCACCGGCAGGCTGATTTTCGCGAGACCGGGCGCGGCGACGGAAAATTCCTGCATGTGCTGCCATCCGGATGGCAGTGCGGCGTGAACCGTAAATGAACCAATC
Source organism: Verrucomicrobiota bacterium (assembly GCA_049519195.1). Classification (GTDB taxonomy): domain Bacteria; phylum Verrucomicrobiota; class Verrucomicrobiia; order Limisphaerales; family UBA11358; genus UBA11358. The sequence goes on along the minus strand of JBEKRA010000158.1, from coordinate 2,818 downwards.
AGCGTGGCGAAACAGAACAAGCGTGAACGGAACGCCGAGCACCGTCTCGGCGTGTGGTCGCCAATTTCAGCATCGAGCCGAGACGGTGCTCGGCGTTCCAACTTATTTCGCTGTTTCATCTTTGGTCTCTGGCGGTTTGGCGGTTGCGGAAAAGAACTTTTGATACGCGAACGACGCCAGCATGGCGATGACGGCCACGCCGATGAACGCGCCGATGCGATAAAGCGGATCCAAGGTCAGGTCGTGGAAGAAAAGTTTGAGCAGAGTGACGCACAGCAGCGCCATCGCGGCGTAGCGGGCGGCGGGAATTTTTTTGAGAATGCCGGCGACGAGCAACGCCAGCGCAAACAGCGCCCAGGAGATGGAATAGGTCATGTCGCGCGCGAAGTCGCCGCTGAATTGAAACGTCAGCGTCGAGCCGGGCGGGCTGAAATAATCGGCGATTTCGATGTTCAGCAGCAGAAACGCCAGAACAGTTCCGAGTCCGGCCAGAATCGGCGGAACATTGATTCTTGAAATTCGATTCTGCGGCGGCGCGAGAAGTCTTGCTCCGGCGAACAGGGAAATTGTCACGATGCCGTAGGCGTAGAGATACCAGTTGAAAATCGCGGTCGCGGCGCGCGGATGGTATTCGAGCACGGCGGGATTGAACGCGAGCCGGACGAACGCGGCGATGAGCAGGCCAACACCGACCAGCCGCAGACCCGGATGCGGCACGCGATGAAACAGCCACAGCAGCGCCGCGCCTTCGAGCGCCCAGCCGATGGTGATCCATTGCCGGTCGAATTGAACCGGGAAAATCAGCGTGATGAAAAACAGCGCCACGCCGCCGAACCACGCGAGCTGCGTCAGGCGCGATTTATTTTCGGCGGGAACCGTTTTCAAAATGGCGACGAGGCTCAACAATCCGGGAACGGCAAACGCGGCGGGCAGCAGGCCCATGACAGAATTGGGCCACGCGATTTTTACGAGCCGGTAGATCAGGAGAAATTGCGCCGGCCCGGCGAGCGCGGCGGCGGCCCACGGAAACGTTTTGTCCGCGAACTTTTTCAGAAACACGAACGGGAACACCGCGAACGCGGCGAAGAAAATCAGATACCAGCCCAGCAGCATTTGCGGCGGAATGAGATTGGGATCGGCAACATCGAAATGCCTGAAATGCCAGGCAGATTCGAGGGCAAAGGTGCTGATGAGGCCGACCAGCGGCATCCAGTCGAACGAAAAGATTTTCGTGAGGCCGAGCAACAGCACGACGAGCAGCAACGCGAGGCCGAACACCGGCGACGGATTGGCGAGCGGCAGCCGCAGCGTGGCCATGATGAGCAGCAGGAACGGCAGCACGGCGGAACTCGCGGGCAGCAGCGCAGCCAGCGTTTCATTGGCGTTGATGTCGCCGGCGATTTTCAGGCCGGATTTGAAAGCGTCCGGCTTGAATTTGCGCGCGAGCCACACGCCGGCGATGACGAAAAACACCGCGAACGCGCCGAGCAGGAAAAATGATGTCGGCAGGCCGGTGAGATCGGCGGGGATTTTGAAAATCAGCGCGCCGGTGGCGGCAAGCGTGAGCAACAGCACGACCAGCACCGGCAGCAGCGTTGCCGTCATCACCGCGAGCACCATGGCGAGCAGGTCCACGAGCAGCACGAACGGCCAGACGAGAAACGAGAGTTCCTCCAATTTGAAAATCGGCACAAGCACGAGCAGCAGCGCGAGCGGCGGGAAGAAGTGGTTCAGTTGCGCGGCCACGCCGGATTTGACGCCGCGCCGGTGTTGCAGCCACGCGGGCAGCGCGGAATGGAACGCGGCGAAAACGAGGTAGAACGCGAGCGCGGGGTTGAGCAGTTCGTTCGTGAGATGCTGCGAAGTCCAGATGGCGAGCAGGCCAAACACCGCGAGGCCGGCGATGGGCTGGGCCGGGGAAACTTTTTCGTCGAGCCACGCGAGCGCGGCGACGGCGAGGTCAATCAGGAAAACAAAACTGAACAGCAAAATGGGTCGTTGCGCGAGCGGCGGGAAGTCGAAGAAGAACAGCGTGAATCCCAGCGCGACGGCGGCGAGGCCGAGCATCGAGCCGGAAAGCCAATAAGGTTGGAGTTCACGCTTTAGCGTGTCCGCGCCGGGCAAGCTAAAGCTTGAACTCCAACGCTTCGCCAGCCAGTTCGCCGCGAGATACAGCACGTTGAAGCCGAGCAGCACGGCGAGTGCGATGAAAATTTTATTTCCCTCACAATATTTCTCCAACTCGAAAAACTTGTCCGCCCAGCCGATTTGCATGAGCGCCGTGCCGAGCGCGGCGAGCGCGGTGAGAAAATCCCAGCGCTTGTTCAGTGCCACGAAAATCAGCCCGGCATCGAGGATGGCAATATAGCCGAACAGGCCAAGCGGATTGTCCTGTCCGGTGGAAAGCAAAACCGGCGTGAGAAAGCCGCCGAGCATTCCCAGAATGGCGACGACGAGCGCGTCGAGCCGGACGGCAAGCAGGAAGGCCGTCGTGGTGATGAGCACCATGAGCAGGAACGTCGGCAGCGGCCCGAAAAATTCAAAATGATAAAGCGCACGGCAGGCAAAGGTGACGGCGTAGAGAATAACGACGCCGGTGGCGCACAGCGTTTGCGCACCTACGACATATTGTTTTTGCCTATGCACCATCGCGCCGCCCACCAGCAAACCAAGCCCCGCAAGAAACCCAAGAGCCATTCGAATTTCAGGTCGGATGAGATTATGTTGAAACGAGTATTGAATTGCGAGTGCGATGCCGATAAAGAGCACTAGTCCTCCGACATACATGAAGCCTTTGACGCCGATAATCTGTTCCCAG
>JBEKRA010000157.1:0-5724 GCA_049519195.1 Verrucomicrobiota bacterium | reverse complement strand
CGGTTTGTTTTTTCCGATGCTGGTGCTGGATGCTTTGATTGTTTTCTTGTGGATGTTCACGGTGCGCCTCTTCGCCGGACTTCCTCACTGGCCCGGGCTCGCGGATTTTCCCAACGGATTGCTTTGGTTGTTGCTTACCGTCGGCAGCGTCGGCTTGGCGGACTGGCTCATCATCCGCCGCGTCTGGCGCGCGGTGACGGTTCCGACGGCATCGAACCCATCCGTGCCTGCTGGCAGTCACAAAACGAACCGCGTCACAATTGCAGTTGTGTTGGGAATCGTTGTCCTCGGAATTCTTGGAGCAACATTTTTCATCGGCAGACCCTCCGGACCGCCTTCTTCACTAGTGAGTCTGGCTGATTCACCTTTCGAATTGCAGAAAAGGTCCACCGCCGAGGTCATTCAAGCCGGTTTGGACAAGCCAATCAATCCTTGGGCCTGGCAGGAATTGGAACGCCGGTCACTGACCGGTGCCGAAGCGGGAAAAATCATGGACGGTCTGACCAAATGGCTCCAACAGAAGCATCCGGGTGGATTTTCGGAACCGTTGAGCTGGCTGGATAGTTTCCTCAATCGTTTGGCCGGGCGCCGCGTGATCAATCAACAGCAGGAATTAGCTTTCCTGGAAGCGCTGCATGGCAACCTCCGCTGCGAGCCGTTGCCGCGACTGCGTGAAGGCGCGCGGACGCTGGACGTGCAAGTGGCATGTCGCAACATCTGGACCCGTGACCTGTTTGGCCTGACGATGATGAATGACCTTCGATCGGTGACGGTGGACGGCCAGCCGGTCAAACTTCAATACTATTTGGGCAGGTGGTGGGATCATGACGACCTCAACGGCCGGCTGGAATTGCCCGCGCTTGCTCCCGGCAAACACACGGTCAAGCTGGAGGTCTTGAGCGCTTTCGTGACCAAGAATGATTTGATCGGCCTGGCGCCAGATGCGCCGTCCACTGACTGGCCGACGGGCAAAATGCGATGGATCCGCACCGCCGAGCTGGAACTGTTGGTCAATGCGAAGGATGCCCAGATTGTGAGCCTGACGGATGACCCGGCGTTTGATCCGGTGGCCAACGGCTATTTGTCCGCCAGCCAAGTCGTCATCCGGCCCAAGGGCGGACATCTGACCGCGGTGGTCGTCGCCGGCACGGGAAGCAAGCCGGGACAGGCAGTCAGCGTTGAAGTCACGATGCGGCTGGCCGGCAAATCCTACAAGTGCGGGAGTTTGATGTCTTGGAAAAGTGCCGATGGAAAATCAACCTTGAGCAGCGGCGGGGAATTAAAGGCCGATCTTGACTCGCTTGATCAGCAGGTCAAGGAGGCGGAAATCGTCATGACACCCAATCCCACAGCGGTCGAATCACGGCCCGGCATTGATCGTATTTGGGGCAAGGAAATTGTCTTCAGCCATGTTCCGCTGACACGCCAGGATTTGCCCGGAGCCGTGACGGTGGAAACAGCCAGTGCGCCGATGGCAAGCGCATCAGGTGTGGCATCCGAATCCGCAGCGGTGGCGGAACCGGTGAGTTACCGTGCTGGCGTGATTTCTTTTATCGGTCTGCCCATTCTGGACGGGGCGGTGTTGCTGTTGATCGGTTTGCCGGTGGCTGGCTTGATCTGGTTTTTGAGCCGGAAGAACACAACCAGCACCGGCAAGGCGGTGGCCATCGGCTGCGGCGTGCTGGTGTTCGGTGCCTTTCTGGTTCTGGCCCTGCTGTTGCTCTTGTTTTTTGGCTTCCGGCAGCACGTCAGGGTGAATTCTTACAGCCCCGAGATGGTTGCCGCCAAGGCGCAAGCCGAAGCGCAAATGGCCGAAGCCAGAGCCCGCGCCGAAGCACAAATGGCTGTAGCCAGGAACCGCGCCGAACAGCTTCAGGCACAGGCAAAGGCGGATGCGACTTCCACTTTCAGCCCGGTAGTGGAGCGGGATCTGACTGATGATACGATGCTGGGTTTTGAATCCGGCCAGGTGGAAGCTCCGCCTGATTTTGTTTACAGCTCTGACAGCACCATTGTCGGAAATGTCAATTCACACCTTGACTGGATGAAGCAGAAAGGATTCGACTTCGGTTTCGTGTCCGGCGAAGCCATTTGCATCGGCCCGAAAGTCATCCTACTTTTGCCGGGTGACTTGACCAATCTCACCGCGCGGACGCTGATGCGCCAATTGGCTATGGACCCAGGAGGCGGCCCCGGTGCCGTTCCACTGCGTCACGGAGCGAGTGTGCCATGCACCTTTGGCTTTCAAACGCACTCCGGCCGGATGGGGATAATGCAATTGACCGGCTTTGCCAACAACCCGCGCGGCGTGAAGATCCGCTACAAGCTGGTGCAAAATGGCAGCGCGGCTTTGAACTCCATTCCCAGCCCGTTCTGCGCTTATACCGTGAACAACAACTATGCCGAGCTGGCGCGGATGGCGAATACGAACACCCCGGAGGGCATCGCAGCGCGGTTCACCATCGGCTTGTTGGGCAGCGACCCAACCGCCACCGTGAACCGTTACGTCATTGATATGCCGCGCCTGCCGCCGGGGGCAGTCAAGATCACCATGACGGAGGAAAATCGCAACTGGGGCAGGCGGATTATCCCCAAAGAAATCATGATTTATCGTGAGGAACTGGCAGCTGTGATTTTGCCGCAGCAAACCAACGATGCGCTCTGCACGGTCATTCTTGGCAAGCGCAAAGGCGAGTGGAAGGTCTGCCTGCAGAATGATCTTCCCGACGCTCCGACGCTGGCCCAGGCGGAAGCCGGTTTCCGCGACCGCGCGCCGGAGCTTTACGACATGTTCCAAATGTTGCCCGACGAACAGCCGTCGCTCATGGAGGAGGCCACGAGGGAACTCACCACCAATCTGACCCAGATGACTGAAGCCATGGTCAACAGCGTGACGCAGATGATGTCACAAGTGCCCGGCATGCAGATCGGCACGCCGATCATCCAGAGTTCCATGACTGTGACCGTTGTCACCAACACGCCAAACGCGGCGTCAGCCAACGAAGAAGGTGTATATGTGATTGCCAGCGGAGATACCGTGGCCAAGATTGCCCGCCGGTTTGGGTTATCACTTGCGGATTTAATGGCCATGAATCCCCACTTGGTTGCGACGCGGCTCAAAGTTGGCCAGAAGGTCAGGGTTTCCAAGCCGACGGATGCCGCACGCGCCGCGGATCTTCAGGCCCGGCTGATGGCTGCGGACCAAATTACGGCGTTCACCACCAAGGACAAGGCGTTGGCAATCATCGCCCAGGATGCGGCGCGGGATGGCAATGCCACACTTGCACGCCAGGCATTGGATAAGATGACGGCCTTTACCGCCCGTGATGCTGCCTCTCTGGAGGCGGCGCGCGCGTTGGCGAAGGCCGGACAACGCGCCGAGGCCATCGAACTCGCCAGGATGATCACCTCGTTTGTCGAGCGGGACAATGCCTTGAAGGAATTGGCCCAATAAATCTATAATGCCTGGAACACAAACCAACCTGAACCAAAATGAAACGATCAAAGCTGCAACTCATCGCCATCGCCGTGCTGGGGATCGCCCTGGCCGGTTGCATCACCCACAAATCTGTCGTCTATCAGGACGTGGACCGCGTGAAAGTGGAATTTGAAAGCGACGCCGCCGCGAGGCTTTTTTACGAGACGTTGAGCCGTAATGGCCCCTCAAGAACGCAGTCAGAGAGCACGACCACAATTTCCATCCCCATCGTTTTTGAAAACGAGCAAAAGACCGTGGCCGGCCCGAATGTGAAGTTCAACGCCGCCGTGGCCATTTGCGATTCCAACAAGGACGGAAAGATTACCGAGGTGGAGGCAAGAATTTATGCCAACCAGCATTGATCTTCGCCCGGATAAAATATTTTGACGGCTGAACATCAATTTTCATCCTCGACCGCGCCTGCCGACATCTTCGCCACGACGCACTGGACGGTCGTGCTCGCGGCGGGCAAACGCTCGACGCCGCAGGCCGATTTGGCGCTGGAGCAATTGTGCAAGACCTACTGGTTTCCGCTCTACGCCTACGCCCGGCGGCGCGGTCACGGCAAGGAGGATGCCGAGGATTTGACGCAGGGATTCTTCCGTCAGTTGCTGGAGCGGCGCTGGTTCGCGGACGCGGACCGCAGCAAGGGCCGGTTGCGGGCCTTCCTGATCACGGCATTCAAGCGGTTCATGGCCAATGAATGGCGCCGGGCCAGTGCGCAGAAACGGGGCGGCGGGAAAATTCATCTGCCGATGGACACGGTTTTCGCCGAGGGCCGTTACGCCGCCGACACCACTCCGCAACTCACCGCCGAGGCGATGTTTGATCGTCAGTGGGCGCTGACGTTGCTGGATTTGACCATTCGGAAATTGGATGCCGAGTTTGCACAGGCTGGAAAGTCCGGCGAATTCGCAGTGTTGAAAAATTGTCTTGTCGCCGCGCACCGTGCGATTGATTACGATGCCGTGGCGGTCGGACTGGGCGCCGGCACCGGTGCCGCCCGCGTGGCGGTGCATCGGTTGCGGAAACGGTTTCGCGAGCTGTATCGGCGGAAAGTGTTGCAAACACTGCCGCCCGGCGCGGACCTTGAGGATGAATTACGTCATCTGGCCAGCAGCCTGGCTGCCGCGTGAATTTCGCGCGGCCGTGTAACAACCCTTTTTCAACCGGTAAGTATCGGGCATGAGCACTGAATCGAATTCCCGGTGTCCGCAGTGCGGTGCTTCGCTGCCGCCGGACGCGCCGGCGGGGTTGTGTCCGCGTTGCCTGATGGCCATGAACATGGCCACGCAAACCGAATTCACGGCCGAAACCGGCCCGCATGGCACGAAACACACCGCGCCGCCCAAATCACCCGCGCCCGATGAAATTGCGAAGTCGTTTCCGCAACTGGAAATCCTCGAATGCCTCGGTCGCGGCGGCATGGGTGTGGTCTATCGAGCCAGGCAGAAATCGCTGAACCGGCTGGTGGCCCTGAAAATTCTCGCGCCGGAAAGGGAGCGGGACCCCGCGTTTGCCGGACGGTTCGGGAAGGAGGCGCAGGCCTTGGCGCGGTTGAGCCACCCGAACATCGTCACGATCCACGACTTTGGCGAAACCGACGGTCTGTATTACCTGCTCATGGAATTTGTGGACGGGGTGACGTTGCGGCAACTGCTTCAAGCGGGCCGGGTTTCGCCGCGCGAGGCGCTGGCCATTGTGCCGCAGATTTGCGACGCGTTGCAATTCGCCCACGACCAGGGCATCGTTCACCGCGACATCAAACCGGAGAACATTCTGCTGGATCGCCGCGGTCGCGTGAAGGTGGCGGATTTCGGATTGGCGAAGATAGTGGGAGATGTAGGGCAGGCTTTCCAGCCTGCCGGTGTTGGCGACTTTCCAGTCGCCAGTTCCGATGCGGAAGTCACTTCGGCGGTGCAAAACACCGGGCTGGAAAGCCCGGCGAACCGGCAGGCTGGAAAGCCTGCCCTACGCGATCTCACCGACGCCGGCAAGGTGATGGGCACGCCAAATTACATGGCGCCGGAGCAGATTGAGCACCCTGCCGACGTGGACAATCGCGCGGACATTTACGCGCTGGGCGTGGTGTTTTATCAGATGCTCACCGGCGAGCTGCCGGGCAAGCCCATTGTTCCGCCGTCGCAATCCGGCAGGAAAGTTCAAATTGACGTGCGCTTGGATGAAGTGGTGCTGCGCGCGTTGGAAAAGAAACCGGAACTGCGTTACCAGCAAGTCAGCGAAGT
>JBEKRA010000156.1:0-5724 GCA_049519195.1 Verrucomicrobiota bacterium | reverse complement strand
CGCCGCGTGCTGCTCTCGTCACTCGAAGGCGCGGCCATCACCTCGCTGAAGGTGGACGGCGCGATGCACGAGTTTGCGACGATTGACGGCGTGGTGGAGGACGTGACCGACATCGTTTTGAACCTGAAGAAAATCAAGTTCAAGGCGCACTCGCGCGACGAGCAGGTGTTGATGCTTTCCGTGAACAAGGAAGGCGCGGTCACCGCCGCCGACATCCAGCTCAACCAGAACGTCGAACTGGTCAATCCCGACCAGCACATCTGCACGCTCGACAAGAAAAAGAAGTTCGAGATGGAATTGACCGTGAAAATCGGCCGCGGTTTTTATCCCAGCGACGAAAACAAGAAGCCCGGCCAGGCCATCGGCGTCGTGGCGATTGACTCGATTTTCTCCCCGGTGACCCGCGTGCGTTACGCAGTCGAAGCGGCGCGCGTCGGCAACCGCACGGATTACGACAAGTTGATTTTGGAGATCTGGACGGACGGGCGCATCACGCCCGACGACGCGCTCACGCAGGCGTCGGTTGTCCTCCAGAAGCATCTCGACGTGTTTGCGCTTTACGACAAGAACGCGATTGAATTCGAGGAGGCCGTGGACAAGCAGGACGAGGAGAAGACGAAGATGAAGAAGCTCCTCAACATGAGCGTCAACGAAATCGAATTGAGCGTCCGCGCGGCGAACTGCCTGAACAACGCGAACATCACCACCGTCGGCCAGTTGGCGCAAAAGACAGAGCAGGAGATGCTCAAGTATCGAAACTTCGGCAAGAAGTCGTTGAACGAAATCAAGGACAAGCTGACTGCCTTGGGCCTGTCGCTCGGTATGAATTTTGAGCCGGGACTGCTCGAAGCGCCGAAGGAAGAGCAGAAGGCGGAATGATGGAAAACATTCAACATTCAACGCCGAACATCCAACACTCAACGAATCCGAAATGGGAATTCATTGAATGTTGAGAGTTGAATATTGAATGTTTTGAAGAAATTTTGTTATGAGACATTTGAAACGAACGGCCAAACTGGGCCGCACCCCGGAGCACCGCAATGCGATGCTGGCAAACCTCGTTTGCAGTTTGATCGAACACAAGCGCGTCACGACGACTTTGGCCAAGGCCAAGGCCGCCCGTTCCGTCGCCGAGAAAATGGTCACGCTTGGCAAGAGCGGCACCATTCACGACCGCCGCCTCGCGGTGGCGCGGCTGCATCAGGAATCCGCGGCGAGAATCCTGTTCAAGGAAATCGCCCCCGCGTTCAAGGAACGCAACGGCGGCTACACGCGCATCATCAAAATGAACCAGCGCCAGGGCGACGCCGCAACGCGCGCGATTTTGGAATGGGTGGATTTCACCCCGGTTGCGCCGGAACCGGCTGAAGTCGCTCCCGCCGGGGAAGCGAAGCCGGCGGAAGGCGCTTCGCCGGAACCCAAGGCGGAATCAAAGCCCGAATCAAAGTAAAACGATTCGCAACGCAATTTTCAAGGCCCGCTCGCAAGAGCGGGCCTTTTTTGCGTCAATTGATTTTGCAGTCTAGCACTGGATTAGGCCAACCGTCGCTTGACAGTTCTAAATAAAAGCGCAATGAGATAAATGATGGTAGACAGCCAGAGTAGCGCAGCACCAATCGTGACTGTAAACCAAACGAAATCGAATGCCTTTTCGAAAGGTGTGTCGGGCTGATATGGCGGCAAATCACTATCGCCGAAGTTGAGCACACCATACTCCAGAAAGAAAATGGCGAAGCTCAAAATGGAAAGCAACGTGGCAATCGAAACGAATGCGCCAAACCCATTTAGCTGCGACCAGCTATAGGAAAATGACACCATTGAAACCATAAGTCCGATATCACCAAGCAGTATCAAAACCACCCCAGCCATATTAAGCCAGTAACGGAAATCTGTGACCTCTTTAACATCTGGATTGCCAAGCATCCAACTGACGAACCCCACTAAAAAACATCCAAGTGAGGTGAACATCAGCAACCGATATGAACGCCATAATTTCATAACAGGCAACGTGGCCTAACCTTACATTGAACCGCAAACTCGCAGTCTAGTAAGTTTCATATTATTGATGTTGCAGTTGGGCAACATTTTGTCAACGACAACTTCCGCCCCGCTTGGTCACCGGAAAAAGAAAAACAGAAACGCCAAAACCAGCAGCAGGGCGGTCAGCCACCAGAGCCAATGAATGCCGCGCGGCTTGGCTTGGCCGCCGCCAAATTCTTCTTTGACGAATTCGTCGTAGTCAAATTCCTCGTCCGGCAATCCGAGGCCGCTGGCGTAGGCAGTTTCCGACCAGCCGGTCTTTTCATCGGAGCCGCAGCCGGGGCAGGACTTGGCGTTGCGCGGCACTTCCGCGCCGCAGTTGGGACAAACTTCAGGTGTCATTTGTGATTCGAGTTTTTCGATTTGCGCGCTTTTGCCAGCGCGACTCAATTAACCCGCGAGGATTCGCCCGCGATGCCGTCGGCGTGCTTCCGCACGCGTTCGTTGATGCGCGCCGGGTCAAGGCTCCAGCGCGTCGCCAGCAGCGGCACTTTGCCGACGTTGGCGGCCGTCCATTCCACCGCGGCCCACGAATCCGCGTTCGGCTCATCGCCGTAGCCGAAACATTTCATGCTCAACTCGGTTTCAGCCGGCGTTTTCGCGCCCTGGTTCCAGACGGTCTCGCCCGCCCACGCATACGCGCGCGTGACGACGCCGTTTTCCGCGCGCGCCCAGGCGTGATGATGCAAAATCCGGTCGGCGTGGAACAATTGCACCTGGCCGAGCTGGCCGCTGATTCTGGCGAGGAAACGGAAACACTCGTCCACGTCGCAACTCGGATTCGGCAGGCCGGAGCCGGTGACAATGATCCAGCCGTTCACCGGCGGGCCGATGAAAAATTTCCGCTCGCCGGTCATTCCTTCCTTCCACGAACACGGGGTCGGCTGATTCAGTCCCAGCGCCGATTGCACCGGCTTTGGATCGGTCGCGCGCACGGCCATCCAGAGTGGCGGTCGCGCGGCTAACGCCGATTCAAACGTGGGAACCACGACCTTGCGCGGCGTCAATTCTACCGTCGCGCGCGCCCGCCGATGCAGGGCAATCATGCCGAGAAACACCATGACTGCGGCTGCCAGCGCCAGCATCGAGAGCAGCATCAATGAAATTGTGTCCTCCGGATTCACAAGATGAATTTACGCCCGCGCCGCGCCGGTTCAAATAAAAATTTGCCGGGAGCGACGGCATCTTGCCGGCGGGTTTCATGAGTTGTGTCGGAGCGAATCACGCCGGCCAGAGGCCAGCGCCCCCGGACAATTTCAAAGGCAGCTTGCCGACAGCCAGTCGAGGTATTTTTTGCCGCCCGCGCTCACCGGCAAAACAAGAAACTCCGGCGTGTCGTAGGGATGTTTGGCGAGAACCAGTTTTTCCAGCGCGGCCAGCTTCGATTTCTGCGTCTTCAAAATCAGCAGGACTTCCGCGCAGGATTCAATTTTCCCCCGCCACCGGTAATGCGATTCGATTTTGGGAACGAGATTTGCGCAGGCAATCAACCGCGCCGACAATGCGGCCCTGGCCAGCGCGCGCGCCGTTTTCAAATCCGGCGCGGTGACGAGGACGATGGCGAATTTAGCCGCGGTTTTCATTCAATCTCAATTTCCACGGTGCGCGGTATTCGCGGGTAAGCAGTTTGCCGGCTTCGGCATCGCCGATGATTTCTTCCTTCTCAACATCCCAGCGGATTTTCCGGCCCGTGAGCATGGATATCAGGCCCAGATGTCCTGGAATAGCGGAATGATGTCCGGTTTCCACCGGCGCGACCGTGGGTTTGCGTGATTTGACACAATCGAGGAAATTGCGAACGTGGCCGGGCGATTCGTAGAGTTTCACTTTGCGCAATTCATCGGGAAGATTCTTATACCCCGTAAATTCCGGCTTGGAGCATTCAATTCCCGACTCGCCAGCGAAGACCCATCCATCAGAGCCGATCCACTTGGTGCTTTCGTCTTCGATTTCAGGATAGCCTCCAGCAATGATCATCTGAACGTCTTGCGGATACTTCAGTTCGATGCGGTATTTAGTGCAAGTATTAAAGACGTCTTCTTTGGGTGGAAAATCGCCGTGCCCCTCGATTTCTGACGGGCCGGAATGGTCTGCGTCCATCCCCCAATGTGCGATGTCACAGAAGTGACCAATCCAATCCATCAACATGCCGCCGCCGGTATTGTAGTTCCAGCGCCAGTTCTTGTGGATGCGGGCCTGGATGTAAGGCAGCATTTTTGACGGGCCAACCCAGGTTTCGTAATCAAGTTCCGGCGGTGGTTTCTGGACTTCAAAACTCGCATCTGAACCGCCGAATTGCGAAAGGAAATCAATGTGTCCACCCAGCAATCCAACCTCGACACGTTTGATCTTGCCGATGAGACCGTTGCGGACGATTTCCGCGGCCCGACGAAATGATGCCTGCGAGCGCCGCCAGGAGCCGGTCTGCCAGATGATGTTGTTCTGTTCAGCGGCTCGAACGACGGCTTGTTGTTCGGCGATGGTTTTGGCCAGGGGTTTCTCGCCGTAAACATCCTTCTTTTGCCGCGCAGCTTCAGTGTAGGCGAGCGCATGCCAGTGATCTGGCACGGCGATCATCACGGCATCAATATCCTTCCGCGCGAGCAGTTCGCGGTAGTCGTTATAAGCAACGCAATCCTTATTTTGGTAGTTGCCGTTGATTGTGTCCACCGCATCCTTCAGATGATTCTTGTCCAAATCGCACGCGGCAACGACGCGGCAATCTTCCTCGGCCAGAAAGTTTCTGGTATTATCCGGTCCCTGCATGCCCCAGCCGATGACGCCCACCGTTATGCGGTTGGATGGGCGGTTCTGGCCGAAGATGGAACTTGGCACGATCGCCGGCAAGGCGATGGCGGCGGCGGTGGTGGAGAGAAAACGGCGGCGACTGATCTTGGTTGACTTGTTGTTCATAATGGCTTGCTTTATCAGTTCATAGCGCGAAGGCTTGAAGGTGGTGTCGGAGAATTACTGGATTTTTTCGCCCAGACTGAAATATTGAAAATCCGCGCAACCACCGGGCGTCTTGGTCGCAAAGTTGAACAGTCCGAAACGATAGCCCGTGGACTTTGTAATAGGTGTCGCCCATGCGGATGAGCGCCATGTCCGGCACGTAGGCCTGGATGATTGGATTCTGCGCGTTGTCGGCCCGGACGTGCAGAACAAGGCCCGCAATAACGTCCGCAGCCAGTTTGAGGACTGTGATTTTCATATTTGGAACTGCGATGCCGTTTGTGGAATGGTCTCCAAAGACTTTGATTAGCATACCTTCGCCAATGTTTATTTACGCACTACGTTCCACCCGTCCACCACGACCGTGGGTTTGGCGCCAGGAGCATCTTCGGAGCGCCAGCGGGCGGTCAGCGTTCGTGTCTCGCCGGGCAGCAGCGACACATAGTTGTCGCTCCACGTCGAGGGCAGGATTTGCTCGCCGTTCGGTTTGTTAAGAACGCGCAGCCTCACGAAAAAGGCCACCAATTGTCCGGGGTTCTTGAGAGTCACATGGGCACAGTCGTCGGCTCCATCATGATCAAAGGCGGTTTTCACGTCGAGTGTCACCGGCGGCAGGGTCGCGAGCTCGGTGAAATCGCCGTGGACTTTGGTTGGCGTGATAAACCACTGCCTTTTGGTCCAATCGAGAACGTCCGTTACGGTCGAGAGCCAGTAGAAATTGCGGCTCACGAC
>JBEKRA010000155.1:0-5729 GCA_049519195.1 Verrucomicrobiota bacterium | reverse complement strand
GTATTGTTTGAGCCAGTTAAGGGTGACTTTCATTTGGAAAATATAACGCTTTGCGTGTCAACTTTCTTTCTTCGCGAGCCAAAACTCTTTGACCTTCTCAAATTTCCCGATGCGCTTGGTAATTTTAACGATTTCACGCGGGTAAAATTGAAGAACATTGTCGCAAAATTCCAGCATCCAAGAACGGCGCGTTTTTGTGGAATCAATTTCAATATGCTTTGAGTTGGCAATCTGAATTTGTCCCGCGCCCAAGGCGCCAAGCGTCAGACAACTCCATTTCAAATACTCAATGGGAACAAAATGCACTTTGCTCACATTCACTTTTGTTCCGGCGACACTGTATTTCACCATCAACATGACGAAGAAATTGGCATCATCCTCATAGAAACGCGCCAACCGATCCACAGAAGTCAGATTCGGCATATTGAACGCCGTTTCTTCGCGGTGAGTTTTTACATCCACAACGTAATAATTCGCCAGCTTGTCTTTGAAGGCCAAATCCGCCATCGCTCGCCTGGCAAAACTTGCTGAATACTCGCCGCCGTGCTCGCCAAGTATTTTTTCAAAATTGTCCTCAATGATGGATTGAATGGCGTCACCCGCCGCGCGAGTGCTTTCCGCAGTGTCGGCGGAAAGGAAATCCGCTTGCTTGTTCAACAAACGCAGAACTTTTTCCTCGATTGTCTTGTATGCACCGGAAGTGAAGATCGGAGATTTCATTTCTGATGTTTTGTGTGGACTTTGTATGGAATCGGCTTTTCAAATAGGGCCGGCTGAAGCGACAAATCCATTTTTTCCTCGCGTGACTGCATGTTCAACGTGTTTCGCTCCCAAAAAACTCCGCCAGAATATCCTTGGATGCTCTTATCATGCTTTGCCAGTTCAACGCGCTTGGCGGCCCAACAAGCATAAGCCTCGTTAAGCTCAATTCCAAAAAATTGACGGCCAAGTTTCGTTGCCACGACTGCGGTAGTTCCAGATCCAAGAAACGGGTCAAAAACAAAATCGCCTTCGCGGGAACTGGCGAGAATCAATTTAGCGGTCAGTTTTTCCGGTTTCTGCGTTGGATGGTCGGTGTTTTCCGGCATTGACCAAAATGGCACGGTCAAATCCGTCCATAGATTTGAAGGGTGAGTCAAACGAAAATCTCCTTCGTGAGTTTCCTCCCAGTCTTTCGGCTGGCCGTTTTCCTTGTAGGGCGCAATGACCCGGCGTTTTAGTTTCACTGCCTCGACGTGGAAATAAAAGTCGTCAGAAACCGTGCAAAACCAAATGTCTTCGCTCGCGTTTTTCCAATTTGTCTTCGCGCCACGTCCTTTTTCGCGCTCCCAAGTGATTCGATTACGGACAATAACGTGCTTTTCCAGCACCCGGTGCAACGCCGCTGAGGACTTCCAGTCGCCGCAAACGTAAATTGTCGCTGTGCGCTTGAGCACCGGAAGCATTTTTACAAACCAGCCTTCAAACCACTTTTCATATTCCTCCAGAGTCATTTCGCGGAAGGTTTCACCGCCAAATTTTTTCGACAGGTTGTAAGGCGGATCGAGAATCAATAAATCAACAAACTGCTTTGGCAATTCGGGGCAAATTGTAAAAGCGTTCCCGCAGGCAATCTTGTTGAACAACTTGTCCGCGCTTTTCGGCAAAGGCGGGCGCAACAACTGATCTTGATAATAACTTCCTTCCGACTCCGACAACACCAACGTGCGATTGCGCGGCGCGCGTTGTTTTTCGGTCGTATACATTGTTGACTATTATACTTTGTTCGCAAATTAACGCGAGTTTCAAAATTGTTTCAAGAACCGCACGTCGTTTTCGTAGAAGAGGCGGATGTCGTTGATGCCGTAGCGGAGCATGGCGGTATTTTGATTCATAGCGATTTCGCCAGCGGCAGGAGGTCGTTGAAGCGCTTGTCGCAATGTTCCAATTCCAACCCGTGAGTCACAGCGCACGCCGCAGTAACAATGTCACTGATTGGGACATTGATTCCTTTTTCCCGGCAGCGAAGTGCCAGCTTGGAAGCCAATCTCCAGACCGCTGCGTCCACCGGGATGCGCTCGATTTCGTTTTCCATTTCGGCCAGTTCCCGCTTTTCCTTCGCGCCGCGCACGCCATGCCACAACTCGACCAACGTGATGTCGCACCAAGCCGCTTCGCCACTCAAGACCAGCACTTCAATGCTGTCGCCTATCTCGGACTCGCGGTCGCGGAGGTATTCCACCCAACTGGATGTAACAACAAGCTTCATCTGGCCTTGGGCATGTCGGCTGCACGCATCGCTGTCAAATCGGTCTGCGTCATGAAATCACGGAACTGGCCGCGCACGCGGGCGTTCAACTTTTCCAGCCGTTTCAGACGATTGAACCGCTCCACAGCAGTCACCACGGCCTCGCGTTTGGTTTTCGCGCCGGTAAATTTCATGGCTTCTTCCATTGCCAATTCTGGAATATCAATCGTCGTTTTCATGCTTCCAAAATACATTTATTTGGAATCCTGTCAATTGCAATTCGGAATCCTAAAACTGTTTCAAGAACCGCACGTCGTTTTCGTGGAACAGGCAGACGTCGTTGATGCCTACGCCAAGCTCCGTCAGGAGCGGCATTTGTAGCCTGCGCGCCAGCCAGCGGCCAAGCCCCGTCGGGGTGGTATATTCCGCTAACCACAATTTTTTGACCGGCGTTATTCATTCGATGTCGCTCCTACGGAGTTTGTTCTCCGCGCTTTAAGGTTCCAAATTGGAACCTTAAAGGTAGTTTCAAGATGGCATCGGTTGTCCATAGAGCCGTTGGAATAACTGGCGTCTCAATTCTTCCGGCGCAAGCCCGGCAGGCAGCGAGGCCAGCGCCATCGCGCGGGCGGCGTCGAACATGCGCACGCCCATCAGGAAGCGTTCCTCGGCGGAGCGCGCCATCAACTTTTGCCGGACGAGTTCGGTAATTTCTGGTGAGGTGTCAGTCATGCGATTTCCTTCCACAAGTTAGCCAAACCCAGCTCCGCCGTCCAACGTTCGATGTAGGCGCGGTCGCAGCCGGTGGCGACAAGATTTTTTACGTCGCGCAATTGCAGTTCCGAGCGCGAATCCTTTGCCCAAACTAGTTTGGAGAGAATCAGGTCCTCCTTGCTGACAATCCACGTCTCAAAGCCCTGAATCTTGATTCGTTGCCGGCGGTTGAATTCGTTGAGGCGGTATTCGTTCTGTTTGCGGACGATGCAATCCACTTTGATGACACTTTCGTTGTGGATGAGGTTGAACAGCGATTGGTGCGCGATGGAACTGTCCACCGCTTCGCGGGAAACGTAGTAGTCCGGGCTGAACAATTTCACCACGCGCCCGGCATCATCGGGCCGCAGCGCGACGACGACATCAATGTCGCGGGTCATACGCGGCTGGGCGTAGTAGTTCATGGCCATCGAGCCGGTAAGCATGTAACCGATGCCTGCTGCGTCCAACCGTTGCGAAACATCACGAACGATGTCGAGTTCGTTTTGCACGATTAAAATTGTTTCAAGAACCGCGCGTCGTTTTCGTAGAAGAGGCGGATGTCGTTGATGCCGTAGCAGAGCATGGTTTTCATTTTGCACCTTTCTTCTTGGCGATGTATTTTACGCCGTCCAGTCCTTCAAAATCGTCATCCTGTGTCCACAGCGTCGCCTCATTGTCGCGGGCGGTGGCATAGACAATCGAATCCGCCATCGGCAGTTTGGATTGCAAGCTCAAGCGCGCGGCGTAAATGGCAAGTTTAGAATCCAAATCCACCACTTCGCCCAGTTGCATGTGCGCAATCGCCTTGAGCGCCTGGGTTTCGCCGCGCTCGCGGGAGACCCATTTGAAAACTTCGTAAATGGCCAGCGCCGGAACGATCAATTCATCCACTTTCTCGATTGCCCCGGCAAAGAAGCCGGAGTTTGGACCTTCGGTGAAATACTCGATCCAGCCGGATGAATCCACGACGTTCATAGGCGGTCGGGTTCGCGTTCAAAGTCGCGGTTCATGCCCTTCAAAAAGCCGCGCATCTCCTTCATCGGTTTCATGGGAACAATTTCAATCCGCCCGCCGAGCGCAAAGACTTGCAGCTTCTGGCCGGCCTTGAGTTTCAGGAAATCCCGCACGGGCTGCGGAATGACCACTTGAAATTTCGGCGATAGTGTGACGGTGTTCATATCGTTCTTATATTCGTTAAACGATAGATGGTTCGATAGTTATTGTCAACCACGCGAATTAAAACTGTTTCAAGAACCGCGCGTCGTTTTCGTAGAAGAGGCGGATGTCATTGATGCCGTAGCGGAGCATGGCGATGCGCTCGATGCCGAAGCCGAACGCCCAGCCGGTCCATTCCTTGGAATCGTAGCCGACGGTCTCGAACACCTGCGGATGCACCATGCCGCAGCCGGCGATCTCCAGCCAATCCTTGCCCATCTTCTTCACGAGCGCGTTGGTGAAATCAATCTCGTAGCTCGGCTCGGTGTAGCTGAAATAATGCGGACGGAAACGGATCTTCACGTCGCTGCCCATGAGTTCGCGGAAGACGAATTCCACCGTGCCTTTGAGGTCGCCGACGGTGACGCTCTTGTCCACGTAGAGCCCCTCAATCTGGTGGAACGTGGGATTGTGCGTGGCGTCGGCGTTGTCGCGGCGATAGACGCGGCCCGGCACGATGATGCGCACGGGCGGCGGCTGCGATTTCATCACGCGGATTTGGACGGACGAGGTGTGCGTGCGCAAAAGTAGTGGCGCAGGCATCTTGCCTGCGTGTTGCTTTGGATCTGACAGGCTGGAAGCCTGTGCCACTAAATAAAACGTGTCCTGCGAATCGCGCGCGGGATGATCTGCCGGCGTGTTTAGCGCGTCGAAGCAATGATATTCGTCCTCAATTTCCGGCCCGTCAGCAACGGCAAAACCGATCTTGCGAAACGCGCGGACGATGTCGTCGGTGACTTGCGTGAGCGGATGCAGTTTGCCGAGCGCGCGACGGCGGCCGGGCAAAGTGAAATCCGTCGGCTCTTTCGGCAGCGCGGCTTTGAGTTCCAGTTCCTCGCGGCGCGACGCGAGCGCGGCTTCGAGTTCCACCTTGGCGGCGTTGATGAGTTTGCCGGCAGCGGGCTTTTCCTCTTTCGAGAGCTTACCGAGCTGTTTCATCAGCGTGGTGAATTTGCCATTCGGCCCGATCCACGCGCCTTTGGTTTGTTCAAGCGCGGCAAGGTCGGGCGCGGCCTTGAGTTCCGCCAGCGCGGTTTGTTTCAGCGGTTCAATCTGGTCAAGGAATCCAGCCATAAAGTTCTGGAAATGTTAGCCGCAAAAGGGCGCAAAAGACACAAAGAAAAATTACTGGCGGAAACATTCAACATTGAACATTCAACGCCCAACATTAAAGGACAGGTTGCAATGAAATTCAATGTTGGTTGTTTCCGCTGGAAAGCAAAACGGGCGAGCCGTTGCTGGCCGCCCGTCACTTGAATTTCAAATTTGAAATTGGAGATTTGAAATTTCAGGCCTTTGCCAGCGCGGCACCGGGTTTGGCCTTCAGCGCGGCCTTGGCGACGTTGACCAGTTCGCCAAACGCGGCAGCGTCAGTCGCGGCGATGTCGGCGATGACCTTGCGGTCGAGCGCGCATTTGGCGGCCTTCAGACCTTCCATGAAACGGCTGTAAGTCAGGCCGGCGGCGCGGGCGGCGGCGTTGATGCGAATCTGCCAGAGATAACGGAACAGTCGCTTCTTGCGGCGGCGGTC
>JBEKRA010000154.1:0-5729 GCA_049519195.1 Verrucomicrobiota bacterium | reverse complement strand
TCCATTGCACTTCGCCGAAGTTGATTCCACCTGAAGACCGGCTGGCTATTGGAGGCGGTATGATCTGAAATCAGGGGCGCGATCCCTTGACACATTATCGTTCTACTTCGGAGTTCGGGTTGAAGCGGTCTTCCAACAACGTCAACTGCCCGAAGGCATCCTCGAAGGCGCCGTTCTGTTCCAAGACCGCGCGCGCCTTTGACAAATCCCGGCGGATGGCTGAATTGCGGACGGTTTGGGACGCCAGATCGAACATGGTGACGACGTGCAACCCTCCCGCCTCGTAAGCGAGCCGGAACGCGGAGAAAAACAAAACTTTCCCCAGGCCGAGTTCAGCCTCGCGCACGACTGGAATCTGCAGCAGCAGCGAGTCCACGGCATCTTTCACCTCGCGTCGCTTCAGCAGGAGCCAGCCGGCCAGAACCATCAGCGAACCGGCTCCAAAACTGCCCAAAAAGAAATGCCAGGCGGCGGCGGTCTTGCCGAAATACAGAAAAAACCCGATGCGGACGATCCAGCCGAAGCAGACCAGAATCAGCGGATAAAGCCATGTGTTGCGCACCAGCCGCACGGAAGGGCCGATGCGGCGGGATTGGCGGGACAACAATTGAAACGCCTCGACCAGCCGGCCGCCCGCTTCGCCCGCCCGAATCACCGGCAGAAAATAATGCGGCAGGAACTTCCGGCCCGGCTCCAGCGCCTCGGACAGCGGCATCCCCTGCTCGCATCGTTGCCGCGCGGCGTCAACAAGTTTCCCCAGCGCCCTCGATTGCTTTTCAAACCGGTTTAATTCGAGCGCCCGGCCCGGCGGCAGCCCGGCGCTCAAGCAAGTCGCCATGCCGTCGGCAAAGAGCGAAAGGGTTTGGCTGTCAATTTTCATGGCGACTTCACTGCGCGCAAAACCAGGATAGGACCTCTTGCGCCCGGTGCCACCAGCGCCAAGTCGTGGTTCATGGTCGCGAGGTATAAACCAACGCCGCCCGCAAAAGGAGACAAATTATTTTGGGCTTCGTAGCAGCCGAGGTAACGAGGCTCAAAATGAAAAGCGGGAAAGCGGAATAAGTCAGAGCCTCCTTCCGCCTTCGCCCGGCTACGGCGAGACAAGCATGTCGGCTGCTACGGTTTTTATTTCGCCTTTTCGACCACGAGCATTTCGAGCGGCATGTTGGTGGGAACCAGTTCGAGACCAAGCTGATTGAGTGCCCGGTTCACGGCATCCCAATCGTGATTCTTCAAGTCAGTTTCCGTGCAGTGCAAATCGAAATCGAAACGCCCTATAATACCGGTTTGGTCAATGACGGGAACATCGGCCATGTTCTCGAAGGCATACGCAAGATTGGCCATGGCTTCATGCCAGCCGTAAAATCCACCCGCGACCGTTCGCAGAGCATTTCCACGGTCCTTGTCATTGCGCTTCAAACCGGGCGCATTGGGATATTTGACCTTGAGCAACCAAACAGCCGCTTCACGCGTTTCAATTTTGCCGACGACGCCAAATTTCTTTTTTACCTCCGCCTGCAACGCCTTTTCGTTTGCTCCTTCGCCGCCCGGCAGGCAGGCGATGTAATCATACCTGCCGGTCGGCAGTTCGGCGGAGAAAACAACCCTTGCCGATGTAACAAAACCATAAGCGGAAGCCACCACGTTCCGCGCCGGGACTCCCGTTCCTACCAATTTGCCGTTATAGTTCGCCCAATCGGGTATGTGAAATTTACTGGACAGAATTCTCACTTGCGGCGGTTGGTTCACCTGATCTGGGGTAATGTCACCTTCATGAATTTGCCACGGATAAGTCCGGTGCTCCCGAATTTCTTTGACCGTGATCGTTGTTGTTCCGACGGCGAGCAACACAACCACGCCGCTGACGACTGCCGTTTTTGCTTTTGTCCATGCCATAATTTTCAATGCTCCTTTGATGAGGGTTAGGGTTGAAGTGGAAGCCGCCGCGCCTTTGGTCACCGCCACGGCGGAAATTGTCTTGGCCAGCGCCGCCGGCGCGGCCTGAACGGAATTGGCCGAAACCGCGCCAACCAAAACACCGGCTGAAATGCCGATGCCGTGCCGCGCAAAAAATGCCCGGAGTTTTTCCACCGCCCGCGCCACGCGTTTGTGCGCCGCCTCCTCCCGGATGCCCATCGCCGCCGCCGCTTCCGCCCCGGTTTTGTTTTCGTAAAAACGCAGCGCCAGCAACGTGCGCTCCTTTTCCGTCAGCCGCGCCATCGCGTCCTCCAAAAGCGGCGCAAGCTGCCGCCAGGCGTTGTCGGTTTCCGCCGCGTTCAAGGTGGATTGCATATAAGCCTCCTGTTCGCGGGCCTGTCGCCTGGCCCGGGTTCGCAAAAACCGGACGGCGGTGAACCGCGTGGTTTCATACAGCCAGCCGGTGAGGACGGTTTTTTCGCGCAAGCGGGCGGCTTTTCGGGCGAGGATGATGAAGACCGCCTGCGTCACGTCCTGCGCGTCCTCGGGGTTGCCGACGCAGCGCAACGCCACGGAATAGACCAGATTGACGTGCCGGTGAACCAGCTCGGTGAAGGCCGGTTCCGAATTGCGGCGGGCGTATTCCCGCGCCAGGTTCATGTCGTTCGCTTCTGGCATTTACTGATTATCCCCGGCCAGCGGCGAAAATGGACAATTATTTTTGATCCGCTGGAAATCCTCCGGCTGTGCCGGAGGCCGCTGACCCCGATTGACACATTCCATATGCCTGCCCATCCCAACACGGAAAATCCCCTTTGATGAGAAAAATTGCATGGCATTTAGCTTCTGTCCGGCGCCGAAATAGAAATGTGAATGCCGCTTGACGGCGCCATTGGCGGATTTATCATGGCAACGCCAAGTCACAGCAGGTTCTGCAACCGATAATATTGAACAATTAACAACCATGCGAACACGTTTGCCATTGTCTTTATTTGCCGCACTTTGGTTTGTCGCGGTCGCGGGCTGCGCCAGCCTTCACATCGTTAATGTCAACGCGCCGGCAATCAACTGCCTTTTCAGCACAAATTGCACAGTCACGGTTGACGATTCCACATCGCCAATCACATTCACCAATCTGACTGGTATCACCGGCAGCGGATTCCTGCAATCGCGCACATTTCAGGGATTGCCCGGAACGCCGGAGGCCGGGCTTTACGCTTACGTCTATCGGATTGCCTTGGATGATGTTCACGGTTCCCCTTCCAATTTTATCAGTTCCCTCACCCTTGATTTTAACTCCATCGTCCCTTTCACTTACAATGGCCAGCCTAGCAATCTGGTTTGGGTCGTGACCAGCGGCGGGGTTGGCGTCGTTGGCCCCAGCGCGGTAGCCGCCACGGCGACAAACATCACTTTTAATTTTGCTTCGCCGGTCGTCGCCGGGACGAGCTCCTATTTTTTTGGCGTGATTTCACCTTACCCGCCTACAAACAGCATTGCCCATTTGGCCGGCCTTCAAGAAACGACGCCTCCCCAATTGAAAGCCAACATACCGGCTCGAATCCCGGCACACTGAACGCCTGCGATTGCGCGCGGCCGTTTTTTGTGCCAGCTTCGCGGGCGTATGGCTTTTGATTCCTTCCGCGATTTCATCGTCGCGCTCGACAAGGCGGGCGAACTCAAACGCTTTTCCCAGCCCGTTGCCACCGAACTCGAAATCACCGAGATTGCCGACCGCGAAATGAAATCGCCCGGCGGCGGCAAGGCGTTGCTGTTTGAAAAACCCACTGTGAACGGCGTCGTCTCGCTGTTTCCCGTGGCCATCAACACGCGCGGTTTGAGCAGCGCCGCCAGCGCCGCCAATGCCGCCTGCAACACGGTTTACAAGCTCACGCATCCGACGCCCGCTGGTGACTGGTTCAGCGTGGGTGTGCATTCCGACGGCAGTTACGGCATAGAGAAGGGTCTCATCTTCAGCTATCCGATCCGCAGCAACGGCAAGGATTTTGAAATCGTCCAGGGCGTGCCGCTCAACGATTTCAGCAGGGCGAAAATCGCCGCGACGGAAAACGAATTGAAGGAAGAGAAATCGCTCGTCGCCGACTTGCTGCCAAAATAAATTTTCAGCATGGAAGAATTATTTTTTACGTTGCAAGAAAGTTGCCGCCAGCCCTAATATCACTATCGCGTAACTTTCAGGTTCCGGTGTCGGCGTAGCATATACTGCAAATTCTTGGAAATTATTTCCAAACGACCTCCAATTGGGACCAAGCGCGAAGTTGTAAGGCGCGCTCCAACCATCACTAGCCGTATAGTGATCACCTCCATAATTATCATCCCATAAATAGTAGCCGATTGCATTTGGGGTTGCCGCTGTAGCAACAATCCAATAAGTGCTGGAGGGGGACAGGACGATACCGGGCGTCGAATAAGTATAGGTGCCGGTGCCAGAAGGAGAAGACGGACCGCTGAGAGAAACCAGAGCGCTTCCTGGAAGGTTACCATTATTGTTGTAAAGGGAGACACTAAAACCGTCTGGACTTCCAGATATGCCGAATGTCATCAATAGCTGAATTGAATCAAGGCTATACCCGTTCGCATTTGTTCCCGTTTCAAACGGTTGGGCCACCCACTGGTCACTTGCGACACCAACAAAACTCAAAGTAGAAGCTCCAAGATTCGATAAATAAAGTGTGCTTTGCGCTCTTACAACGACCGCGATAAATAAAATAAGCAAAACAGCGGCGATGGTTTTCATTCTCATGCTATTCAAATTCAAATAAAAAAATATTTATGTGTCAAATGCTAATTTCACGCCCGCATTGCCAACCGCCACAATTCGGTTTAGTCTCGCGGGCGTATGGCTTTTGATTCCTTCCGCGATTTCATCGTCGCGCTCGACAAGGCGGGCGAACTCAAACGCATTTCCCAGCCCGTCGCCACCGAACTCGAAATCACCGAGATTGCCGACCGCGAAATGAAATCGCCCGGCGGCGGCAAGGCGCTGCTGTTCGAGAAGCCCACCGTTCACGGCGTCGTCTCGCCGTTTCCCGTGGCCATCAACACGCTCGGCTCGCACAAGCGCATGGCCATGAGCCTGGGCGCGAATTCCGTCGAGGAAGTCGCCAACGAACTCGGCGCGCTGATGAAGGCCAAGCCACCGACGGGTTTCAAGGAAGCCATCAAGCTGCTCGGTCTCGCGTTGGATTTGCGTCATGCCAAACCGAAGACCGTGAAGAGCGGCTCGATCAAAGATGTGATCCACAAATTTGATGCGCCGCCGTCGCGCAAGGAACCGTGGCCATCTGCGCCTTGGAGCGCCGAGCATCGGCTCGGCAAGCCGAGCAATGCTCGGCGCTCCGATGCAACGTTGCTGAATCTTCCCATCCTCAAATGCTGGCCGCTCGATGGCGGCCGTTTCATCACGCTCCCCTGCGTCGTGACGCGCGATCCCGACACCGGCGAACGCAACGTCGGCATGTATCGCATCCAGATTTACGACGATCACACGACCGGCATGCACTGGCAGTTGCAGAAGGTCGGCGCCCGGCATGGACGACGCTACTACGAAACCGGCACGCGCATGCCCGTCAGCATCTTCATCGGCGGCGACCCGATGTTTCCCTTCGCCGCCACCGCGCCGCTGCCGGACGGATTGGACGAATTCCTGCTCGCCGGTTATCTCCGCAAAAAATCCGTCGAGCTGGTGAAATGCGAGACCAACGATCTGGAAGTGCCCGCCAACGCCGATTTCGTCATCGAAGGTTACGTGGACCCGACCGAGCCGTTGCGCGAGGAAGGGCCGTTCGGCG
>JBEKRA010000153.1:0-5734 GCA_049519195.1 Verrucomicrobiota bacterium | reverse complement strand
TTTCGCCGGCCCGATTGCCGGCTCCACCGCCTATTATGTGATGGCGCTCGACAAAAAACTGGACACCACAATCCCGCCGCTCGACCAGATTCGCGACCGCGTGACGCAGGATTTCCGGATGGTGCAGGCCACGGCGATCGCGCAGCGCACCGGGACAAATTTCGCCCCCGCGCTGGCGGGTCAACTGATGGCCGGCCACAGTTTCGCGTCAGTCTGCGTCGCCGCCGGCCTGCATCCAGAAACCATGCCGGCGTTCTCACTGTCAACGCGCGAATTGCCGGAACTCGGCAACCGCATTGATCTCAACCAGTTTCTGCAGGTCATCGCGAACATCCCGGTCGGCCGCACAAGTCCTTTCATTGAAACCACGCTTGGCGGCTTCATCGTGTATGTCCAGTCCCGGCTGCCGCTGGATCAGGCGGCCATGAACGCCGACCTGCCGCAATTCACCGCCGCGCTGCGGCGCGAGCGGGAGGGCGAAGCGTTCAACCAGTGGATTCAGACCGAGGCCAACCGCGAGTTTCGCAACACGCCGGTCTTCCACCAGCAGGCCGCCGCAGGCGCGAAATAAATTCCAATCATGATCGCAATCGCCATCCGGCTTCGATTGCGATCAGGATTGGAAACCCGATGACGATTGAAAACCGCCGGCACCATCAAACTATCGTCGCCCGCCACCCGCGAGTTCTGGGAAATCCCCGTCCTGTTCGAGGATGAACACCTGCTCGCGCTCGACAAGCCAGCCGGACTGCTGACCTCGCCCGACCGCCACGACCCGCAGCGGCCCAACCTGATGACACTCCTGCACGCGGGCATCGCCGGCGGCAAGCCGTGGGCGCGCGAACACCAATTGAACTATTTGAGCAACGCGCACCGCCCCGACTTTGAAACCACCGGAGTGATTCTGCTGGCGAAAAACAAACCGGCGCTCGTCGCGCTGGCAAATTTGTTTAGCTCGGAAAAGCCGCTAAAAAAATACACCGCGCTCGCGCAGGGAAATCCGCCGGAGGAAAAATTTGAAGTGGACGCCAAACTCGCGCCGCATCCGGTGAGAACCGGCCTGATGTGCGTGGACCCGAAGAACGGCAAGAAATCGAAGACGCAATTTGAGGTGCTGGAAAGATTTTCCGGCTGGACGCTGCTGCGTTGCCTGCCGCTCATCGAGCGCCCGCACCAGATTCGCGCCCACCTGCGCCACGCCGGCCTCCCGATTGCCGGCGACGAGATTTACGGCGGCAAACCGCTCTGGCTCTCGCGGCTGAAACGGGATTTCCGGCTCAAGCCCGGACGCGAGGAGCGCCCGCTGATTTCACGCGCCGCGCTGCACGCCGAGGAATTCCAGTTGCCGCATCCCGTCACCGGCGAAGCCGTGACCATCACCGCGCCGTGGCCGAAGGATTTGAAAGTGGCCGTGAAATATCTGCGGCAGTTTGCAAAGTAGCGGCGCCTCGGCAGAGCGCCGCCATTTGGCTAGAGCGGTTTCAAAAATTCTGTGGCCACCAAGTCGGTTTCGGGCGAACGAATTGCGCGTCAGCGTCGTGGACTGCGGCAGCCCTCTGCCGCTGTGCGTCGCCCGCCTTCCGGTGGAAAAGCGGCAGGGGGCTGCCGCAGTCCAAAACCTCGCGGAATCATCCAGCCGGCTTTCAGGTGCGGCCACAGTTTTTGTTAAACCGCTATAAAGATTAGCGGCGCTCTGCCGAGATGCCGCTACACGAATTACGACACCGCCCAGTTCAAAATCGCCTTCTGCACGTGCAGCCGGTTTTCCGCCTCCTCGAAAATGGTGTCGGCGTGGGCCTCCAGCGTTGCCTCGTCAATTTCCTTGCCGCGATACGCGGGCAGACAGTGCATGACCAGCGCGTCCGGCTTCGCCAGTTTCACCAGCGCGGCGTTGATTTGGTAGCCGGTCAGAATCTTGATGCGCTCCTTCGCCTCCGCTTCCTTGCCCATCGAAATCCACACGTCGGTGTAGAGCAAATCCGCGCCTTTCGCGGCGGCCTTGATGTCGCTGGTCACGGAAATATTTCCGCACGCGCGTTTCAACAGGTTGACGGACGGCTGGAACTTTTTCGGCGACGCAATGCGCAGCGAAAAGCCAAGCTTTCCCGCCGCCCAAATCCACGAGTTCGCCACATTGCACGCGCCGTCGCCGATGAACGCGACGGTTTTGCCTTTGATGGAACCGCGCTTTTCCTGAAACGTGAAAACGTCCGCGAGAATCTGGCACGGATGCGCATCATCGGTCAGCGCGTTGATGGTCGGGATGCCGGAATAGGCGGCGAATTCCTCGACGTCGCTCTGCGCGAAGGTGCGGATGACCGCGCCGTGGACCATGCGGCCCATGACGCGCGCCATGTCCTTGATCGGCTCGCCGCGCCCAAGCTGGATGTCCACCGCGCTCAAAAACATCGGCGACCCGCCGAGTTCGCGGATGCCGACCTCGAACGAAAGCCGCGTGCGCGTGGATTGCTTGGAAAACATCAGCGCCCAGGTCTGCCCCGCAAGCGGCTGCTTTTTGTGGTGGCCGCGCTCGCGCTTGAACGCGGCGCTGTCGCGCAGGATTTTTTCAAAGTCCGCGACCGGCAATTTTTGCAATGACAGCAAATGTTTCATAAGCCAAATGTTCCTGGGAATTGTCGCCCAAAGGGAATTTTGTAGCCAAAACCCGGCCCGGAGTCACTTCTTTTTCTTCGCCGCGTCTGCCGCGCACCAGAGAAACCACGCGGCGGTCGTCCGGTGCGGCTTCCATTTTTCGCCGAACGCGAGCAGTTCCTTCGGCTCCGGCAAATCCCGCTTCTTGTAGGCGGCGCGAAAGCCGTTGCGCACGCCAAAATCGTCCGCCGGCAAAACATCGGGCCGGCCAAGCTGGAAAATCAGCAGCATCTCCGCCGTCCAGCGCCCCACGCCGCGGACTTCCGTCAGCCGCGCGATGATTTCGTCGTCGGACAATTTCCCGATTTGCCGCGACGATGGCACGACGCCGGACAGCGTTTTTTCCGCGATGTCGCGGATGGATTTGATTTTGGCAAACGAAAACCCACATGCGCGGATTTGTTTGTCCGCGACCTTCGCCAAATCCTCCGGGCGCGGAAATTTCCGGCCGGGAAAAAGTTTTTTGAACCGGGCCAAAATGTTGTTAGCCGCCGTGCCATTGAGCTGCTGGTGCGCGACGGCCTGCACGAGCGATTGGAACGGCGAACGGCGTTTTTCCGGCGCGAGATCGCATTTCCCGTGCTCGCGGATGAGCCGCCGCATCACCAAGTCGCGCTTCGCGAGATGTTTGTGGGCGGCGGGCGACATGCGCAAAAATCAGGCGAGCGATTTGACGACTTCCTCGATTTTGGAAATGCCTTCGCCCGCCTCCAACGGCTTCAAATTCAGCGGCGGCAGAAGCCGGATGACTTGCGTTCCGGCTGGAATCACCAGCACGCCGGCCTGATGCAACCGGTTCGTCATTTGAATTGACGCCGGTTTGTCGCCGGCGGCGAGCGCGGGGATTTTTTCCTTTTCCACAAGTTCGAGTCCGAGCATGAAGCCGAGGCCCCGCGCGCGCTTGACGACACCCGGATATTTTTCCGCCAGCCGCTCCAATTCCCTTTTCATACATTCGCCGAGTTTGCTGGCATTTTCGTCGAGCTTTTCATTTTCGACGACTTCAAAAATCTTCAGCGCGACTGCGCAGGCCAGCGGTGTGCCGCCAAACGTTGAGGCGTGTGTGCCGGGGCCGAGCAAATCCGCATACGGCGCCCGCACCCAGAACGCGCCCATGGGAAATCCGCCGCCAAGCGACTTGGCCATCGAAATGCCGTCGGGAAGAAATTCGGGAGGGACGGCGTGCCGCTGTCCCTGAATATTTGGGTCGGCGACACGCCGACCCTCCCAATTTTCGAGAATCCGCTGGAAGCTCTGGAATTTTCCCGTCCGGAAATAGCCGCATTGGACTTCGTCCATGAACAGCAGCAATTTCTTCTCGTCGCACAATTGCCGCAGGCCGAACAAATACTCCGGCGTCGCGGGCGTGACGCCGCCTTCGCCCTGCACACCTTCGATCATGATGGCGACGGTCGCGGGCGAAATTGCCTTCCGCGCCGCCTCCAGATCGTTGAACGGAATGTGCCGGAAGCCGGGCATCATCGGCTCGAACCCTTTTTTCACCTTGTCCTGGCCGGTTGCGGCAATGCCGGCCATTGTCCGTCCGTGAAAGGAATTCACCGCCGTCAGAATTTCAAAACGCCCCTCGTCGTGGCCGAATTTCCGCGCGAGTTTGAACAAGCCTTCATTCGCCTCCGCGCCGCTGTTGGCGAAAAAGCATTTGCCCGTGCCGATGCGTTTGACGATTTCGGCGGCCAGCCGCCCCTGCGGCTCCGTGAAATACAGATTTGAGACATGGATGAGTTTTTTAGACTGTTCGACTAGCGCCTCGGTGATGGCCGGGTGCGCGTGGCCGAGGCAGCAGACCGCAATGCCGCTGCCAAGATCAAGATAACGCTTGCCGGCGACATCAAAAACATAGCTGCCCGAACCGTGGCTCAAAGCGAGGTTGAACCGGCCATAGCTCGGAATGACGTTTTTGTTGAACAAATCGCGCACCGCCTCGAACTGGTTGTGAACGAGCGGCGGCAGTGATGGCAATATTTCTTTCATCGGCGGATTGTTGATTGTTTTAACCGCAAAAGAACGCAAAGGACACAAAAATTTATTTTTCCGCCTGAAGCGCGTCCCAAGTTTCGGCGTAAAGCGCGCGAACAACAGGGTTCACCGCGAGGTCGCGCGGAAGGTTGCGGCGAAGAATCAACTCGTTCACGTCGGCTTTGTCTTTGAGCCGCCGGTTCGGGCTGCTGTGCCAACTGTCGAGTTTCAATGAAATCAATTCAGCGAGCGGAACGATTTGAACTTTTTCCGCCACTTTCCCCGGCAGTGGAAACGGGACTTTGCAGCCTCGCTTCAACACTTTCCCCGCCGGCAACAAATCAATCAGCACACCGTTCCGCCGGTCTTCCGCGCGGTCTGGAAAATCTGGCACGCGACAAAACGGGCCGGTGAGACTGGCCGTGAGCCATTCCACCGCTTCGAGCACGTCCGGCACGACAATGTCCACGTCAATCGTCACGCGCGGGTAGCCGTGTTCCTGCACCGCCAGCCCGCCGACGATGAGGTGCGGAATGTCATGTTCCGCCAGCACTGCAACCGCGTCGCGGGCAGACCCCACCAATCCGGATGTTCCGGTGTTCTCGCGCAAGATGTAGGCGGCTTGGTTCGTCACGGTGGGAGAATCGCATCTCCCGCCAATAAAATCAAAGCACGATTTCCGTGCCCACGCCCTTATCGGTGAAGATTTCCAGCATGACCGCGTGCGGCACGCGGCCGTCCACGAACGAAACCTTTTCCACGCCGGATTTGATGGCAGCCACGGCACTGTCCACCTTCGGAATCATGCCTTTGTCCACGATGCCGGCGGCCTTGAGTCCCGGAACCTCGTCTGTGTGCAGATGCGCGATGAGCGTGGCCGGGTCTTTCGGGTCGCGCATCAGGCCGGGCACGTCGGACATGAACACGAGCCGCCTGGCGTTGAGCGCGATGGCGCACATAGCGGCGGCGACGTCGGCGTTGCAGTTGTAGATTTTGCCGTCCTCACCCCGCGCGGTCGGGCTGATGACGGGGGTGAAACCGCACCACATGGACTCCTTGAGCGGCTTGACGTTGACCTCGATGACCTCGCCGACGTGGCCGATGT
>JBEKRA010000152.1:0-5744 GCA_049519195.1 Verrucomicrobiota bacterium | reverse complement strand
TGGGCCGTTCCCGCCAGCAGACCGGCGGCCAGCAATGCCGTCAATCGCTGCTTCAGGCTTCCCTGAATTGGGCGGGTTTGGGCGTTAGAGCATTGCATAATTATCGGATGACAGTGAGTTCGATGTTCGTTAAAAAATAGCACGGCTCATGCCAGTTTCAAGTGCTTTAGGTTAGAACGGCAACCAATGGCATGACAAAACGTCACCCACTTGAAAGTCAACACCGAATGGGAACGGTTGAGGGTTTGTAGTTGAGGGTTGAGAGTCCGGATCCAGGTCAACCCCGGGGCATTTTCCTTTGGGTCTTTCACCGAAAATCGTCCCGGCCAACCGGGTTGGAAACGCGACCGCATCCGGCTCTGTGAATTTCATGATTGTCAGGCTTGGCATTTCCTGTCAGTTCAGTTGCGGCAACCACCTGTCGGCGAGCGTTAGCGCTTCCAAGTCCGCTTTGGCTGCCGGGGGCATAATCCCTGAAAAATTTGAGTTTTGATTTTGCGTTTTTAACTTTACGCTACAGCAATGCGAACCGCGATTTATCCCGGCAGTTTCGACCCGCTGACCAACGGCCATCTGGACGTGATCCAGCGCGCGGCCAAATTGTTCGACCGCGTCATCGTGGCGGTCGCCCAAAACGACTCCAAACAGCCGCTGTTCACTCTGGCCGAGCGGCTCGCGCTGGTGAAGACCGCCGTCAAACACCTGCCGCACGTCAAGGCCGACAGCTTTGACGGCCTGCTCATCGAATACGCCGCGCGCCAGAAGGCGCAGGCGGTGGTGCGCGGGCTGCGCGCCGTCTCGGATTTTGAATTTGAATTCCAGCTCGCGCTGATGAACCGCAAGCTGGATGAAAGCGTCGAGGCGATTTTCATGATGCCCAAGGACACCTACACGTTTTTGAGTTCGCGCATCGTGAAGGAAATCGCGCGGCTGGGCGGCGACGTCAGCCCGTTCGTGCCGCCGCACGTGAAAACCGCCCTGACAAAAAAACTGAAGCCGCGAAATAATTTGTGATTTACGATTTTTGATTGATGATTTATGCGTGGATCAATCGCAGATCGTAAATCATCAATCATAAATCCAAAGTTATGCTTTTGGTCAATCTTCACCATCTGGAGGCGCACGAAATTCATTTGGAAGGCGAACTGGCCGCCGCCGAACTGGATTTCGGCCTGCGCGACGAGATGATCCGCGCGGAGCAGCCGCTGCGCTACAATTTGACCGTTGAAAAAATGCGCGATGCGCTGCTCGTGACCGGCTCGTTGCGGTTGATTCTGGACTGCCAGTGCGTCCGCTGCCTGAAATCGTTCAAGCACAAGCTGGTTTTGGAGGATTGGGCGTGCCATCTGCCGCTGGCGGGCGAGGAAAAGGTGTCCGTGAACAATGATTGCGTGGACTTGACTCCGTTTGCGCGGGAAGATATGCTCCTTGAGTTTCCGCCGCATCCGCTGTGCAAACCGGATTGCGTCGGATTGAAGAAAAGCCAGGCCCCAAAAACCGGCAAGGACGCTGAAATGTCCGCCGCATGGGCTGAACTGGACAAACTGAAACTGTGATTTGAATTATGGGTGTTCCAAAACGCAAACCGTCAACGAGCCGGCAGCGCCAGCGCCGAGCCTACAACAGCGTGCTTAAACTGCCGCAAATGAGCACGTGCCCGCAATGCGCCGCGCCCTATGTGCCGCACCGGGTCTGCCCGGCGTGCGGCTACTACAAGGGCCGCCAGGTCGTGAGCGTCACGGCGGGCGCCTGATTTTTCCGTCAGTTCGCGGATAATTTCCGCGTCATTCATCTATGCGAATTGCAGTGGATGTCATGGGCGGCGACCACGGCTGTGCCGTTGTCATTGCCGGCGTCAAAAAGGCATTGGAGGACAACAAAAACATCTCCGCCGTTTTTCTGGTCGGTCATCAGGACGAAATCCACGCCGCGCTGCCCGCGCGCGGTTTTCGCGACCATCGCGTGCGCGTCGTTCACGCCAGCGAAGTCGTGGAGATGGATGAAAAACCCGCCAGCGCGCTCCGCAAAAAACGCGACAGCTCCATCGCGCGCGCCGCGGAACTCGTCAGCGAAGGCAAGGCCGACGCCCTGGTTTCGCTCGGCAACACCGGCGGCCTGTTCGCGGCGGCCACGTTCAAGGTCGGGCGCATCGCCGGCGTCGAGCGCGGCTGCATCGCCGCGGTCATTCCGCGGCAGGAAAGTGAATTTGTGCTGCTCGACGCAGGCGCGAACATCGAATGCAGGCCGCTGCACCTCGCGCAATTCGCGGTGATGGGCAGCGTCTATTCGCGCGAAGTGCTGGGCGTCCAAAGGCCGCGCGTCGGCATTTTGAGCATCGGCACCGAGGATTCCAAGGGCAATGAACTCACGCTGGCCGCCTTCAAGCTCTGCAAAAAGCTCGACCTGAATTTCATCGGCAATGTCGAGGGGCATGACTTGTTCAAGGAACACGTGGACGTCGTCGTGTGCGACGGTTTCGCCGGCAACATTGTCCTGAAAACCGCCGAAAGCCTCGCCGTCGCGATGTTTTCGATGTTGAAACGCGAGCTGATGCACAACACCCAGCGGCAGATTGGCGCGTATCTGGCCAAGGGCGCGTTTCACGCCATCCGCCGCCGGATGGACCCGGAAGTCCACGGCGGCGCTCCGCTGCTCGGCTTCAACGGCATGGTGTTCAAGGCGCACGGCTCCGCGCGCGAACGCGCCATCGCCAGCGCAATCCGCGTGACCGCCGAGGCCGTGCAGCATCACGTCAACCAGATCATCTCCACTGAAATTGCCCGCGCGAATGAGAAGCTCGCCGCGGTGGAAATCCCCGTTCCCGCATGAGCACCAAATTCAAAAATCCGCGCGCCAAGTTTGATTTTCAAGGCCGCACCTGTTCCATCACCGGCGTCGGCTCGTATGTGCCGGAAAAAATCCTGACCAACGCCGACCTGGAAAAAATGGTGGACACGTCCGACGAATGGATCACCACGCGCACCGGCATCAAGGAACGGCGCATTTCCGCGAAGGATGAATTCACCTCCGACATGGCGGCGAAGGCCGCCCAGCGCGCGATGAAAATGGCCGGCGTCACGGCGGCCCAGATTGATCTCATCATCGTCGCCACCATTTCGCCGGACATGCCGTTTCCGGCGACCGCCTGTTTCGTGCAGCAGAAAATCGGCGCGAAGCGGGCGGCGGCCTTTGACCTGGAGGCCGCGTGCTCCGGTTTCATTTACGGCCTGGAAATCGGCCAGCAATTCATCATGTCGCGCACCTACGACACGGTGCTGGTCATCGGCGCGGAAAAACTTTCGTCCATCACCGACTGGCAGGACCGCAACACCTGCGTGCTGTTCGGCGACGGCGCGGGCGCGGCGGTGCTGCAGAACCGGGAAAATTCGCACGGCCTGCTGACGGCGCTGATGGGCGCGGACGGCGCCAAGGCGGATTTGCTGTTCATGCCCGGCGGCGGCAGCCGCTGTCCGGCCACGAAGGATTCGGTGGACGCGCGCCTGCATTTCCTGCACATGAGCGGCAAGGAAACCTTCAAAAACGCCGTGCAGGCGATGTGTTCCGCAGCCAAGGAAGTGCTGCGCCGGTGCGAACTGGACATTTCCCGCATCAAATGCGTCATTCCCCACCAGGCCAACCGCCGCATCATTGACGCGGTCGGCGAGCGCATCGGCGCTACGCCGGATCAGATGTTCATCAATGTTCACCGCTACGGCAACACGTCGGCGGCGTCGGTGGCCATCGCGCTGGACGAGGCGGTGGCGTCGGGAAAAATCCAGCGAGGCGACCTGGTCCTGCTCGTCGTTTTCGGCGCCGGGCTGACGTGGGGCGCGGCGGTTATTGAGTGGTAAAACAGATTTTGAAATTTGCCTGGTCTATGGTCTAATTTGACGGATTCCAACAACGTGCTAGTGTAATTCTATTCTATGAGCGCAAAGAAGTTCGTCGGTGGCGGTTCATTTGAACAACCAGTGACGGTTGAAACGCGGCAGGCAAGCCTGGAGCTGTCTGCCGATACCGTTGTCATCTGCAAAAGCGGCATTGAGTTCCGCAGTCCCACGCCATTCCGTGAATGGGCCGAAATGACCGTGGCGCTGCAACCGCACGGCGGCGGCGGCAGGCTGCATTGCCACGGCGTGGTCATCGCCTGCTCCGGCAACAAACACGCCGGCTACCACGTCGCGATGGTTTTCACCGGCCTTACCAAGCAGGGGCAGATGCGTCTGGCCTCGATGTCCCACTCCGAATTGGGCGCGTTCTGAACGGCGAAAAGCCCGTCGCGCAGCTATTCAGAATTGCACAAAGGCAAATTCGCCGGTAAATGCGCCTGTTTTCAACAGGTTTTTCCGTGTTGAGAGTTTAACCGGCGGGAATTTCCAGCCTTTCAAATATAGTTCCCGCCGCACTTTTAAACCGCCGTTGACACCGGCGATTGACCGCGGCAAAACAGCCGGCGGGTCGGCTTCAAAAATTCAAAAAGAGAACGCAGATCAGGCAAATTATTTTGAAACATATTCCCTTTAGGGTTGTTTAATAGAGAACCAAATATGAACATTCTGTTTGAGCCTTCCTCTTGAATGAAGATTCAAGCCCGCATCAATGCGGAGGGTTGTTGAGTTCCGCTGGCTGGATTTTGGGAACATGAACAAATTAACCGGAAATCTGAACAATGATTCCGTCCAGACGGTTCAAGGTGCCGGCATCCTGACTGGGCGCGACGGCTTTAAGCGGCAATTGGGCAGCCTCGCCAGGCTTGACGTGCCGCCGGAAGTCATTCGCGCGCTGCCCGCCGAATTTGCCAAACGCCACCGCATCCTGCCTTTTGAAATTATCAACGGCACAATTCACATCGCCACGTCCGTTACCGGCAACCAGCGGGTGATAGACGACATCCGGCTTTTGAGCGGTTTGGAAGTGGAGGAATTTGAAGCTCCGGCCACCGAGATCATCGAGAAAATCGCCGCTTGCTATCAGGTGACGGTGGAGAAAATGATCGAAAACCTCAACCCGGAGAACGCCGAAATCAGCGAAGGGAAAAATCTCCAGGACATCGAGGTGATGGCCAACGAACCCACGGTGGTCAATCTGGTGAATTTGATCATTTCCACCGCGTTGCGCGAACGGGCCAGCGACATTCATCTGGTGCCATTCGAGAATACGCTGCAATTGCGCTATCGCGTTGACGGCCTTTTGCAGGAAAAACCGCCGCCGCCGAAGCAGCTCCACGCCGCGCTCGTGTCGCGCATCAAGATCATGGGCGACATGAACATCGCGGAGCGGTTCATGCCGCAGGACGGGCATATTCAGATCAACCATCGCGGCGCGCGGGTGGACATCCGCGTGGGCACGATGCCGACCATTTACGGCGAAAGCCTCGTGATGCGGCTGCTGGAAAAAAACACCAAGGTGTCAACGACCGGGGAACTCGGCCTTGACGCCAAACGCGCCGCGCTGCTCGCCCGGCTGGTCGAGAAGCCGCACGGACTTTTTCTGACCACCGGACCGACCGGCAGCGGCAAGACCACGACGCTTTATTCAATCCTGCAAAGCATCTACACGCCGGAACTGAAAATTCTCACCATCGAAGACCCGGTCGAATACGAACTTCCCGGCGTGGCGCAAATTCCCGTC
The DNA here is from genome assembly GCA_049519195.1 of Verrucomicrobiota bacterium. Taxonomy (GTDB): domain Bacteria; phylum Verrucomicrobiota; class Verrucomicrobiia; order Limisphaerales; family UBA11358; genus UBA11358. Next base: position 113 of record JBEKRA010000152.1, on the reverse strand, counting down.
CGTCCCAACCGCAATTTCACCTTTGCCAACGGCCTCCGAGCAATTCTGCGCCAGGACCCCGATGTGGTGATGGTCGGTGAAATCCGCGATTCGGAGACGGCGGAAATCGCCAT